>JAAXHR010000015.1 GCA_012270805.1 Dehalococcoidia bacterium | reverse complement strand
CACATGAGCGCCATCTTCTCCTGCAGTGGCCGCTTGGAGTTAATCATGCGATACATGATCAGTAACGGCGTCCATCCTTCGCCGTCGGCGAACTCGGAGTGATACCGTTCCAAGAGATGCATTTCGACCGGATCGAACTTTTCGAAATCGACCAGATCATCTACCAGCGCCTCGTAACTCTTCTCGGCGAGTCGCTCCAACTCGCGAGCTGGCAGGGCGAAGCCCGCCCTGCGCATCAGATGGCCCACCAGCGCGATATTTGTTGCCGTGACTGTCGTCATATGCCTCCACCAGTCCTCAGTTCTTTGGTTTCTTCGTTGGGTTGCAAAGAATCCGCTCCTAGATCTGTCTCAAGCGCGGGTCCAGACGATCCCGAGTCCAGTCCCCGATAAAATTTAGCGCATACGAAAGCAAGAATATGGCGAGGCCCGGGAACAACGCGATCCAGTAAGCTATGCTGACGAAATTCCGACCGTCCGCCACCATTACACCCCATGCCGGTTTAGGAGCAGGTATTCCTACTCCCAAAAAACTAAGCGAAGACTCCGCGATTATCAGGCTACCGACCTGCAACGTTGCGATCACCAGTACGGTATTGAACACTCCCGGCAAAATGTGCCGTCCGAAAATCCTGACCGTTGACGCGCCAGATAGGTTCGCATAGGCGATGTATTCCATCTCCTTCAACCTTATCGTCTCTGCTCTCACCTGGCGGGCAAAACCGCTCCAGCTGAATATCACCAGCAGAACAATGATCAACTCCAGGCTGGCACCAAACACGATCACCGCCACGAGCGCAACGAGAATGAATGGAACTCCCAGCGTCAGATCCACAAAGCGCATGATGGCTTCATCGATCCATCCAGAAAAATACCCTGCGATCATCCCGAGCAGCGTGCCGGTCGCACCGCCCGTAACGAGTACGATGCCGGCTATTGTGAGGGAAAGGCGAGCCCCGTAAAGCAGCCGCGCGACTAAGTCGCGTCCCAGCGCATCTGTGCCCAGAAGGTGCGCCGTCGACCCCCCTTCATTCCAGAATGGTGGTGTCACTTGGGCAGACAAGTCCCCAAACTGAGGATCATACGTCGTTAGCAAGGGCCCGAATATAGCGGCGAATGCCACCGCAATTAGGACTATGGCCGGCAACACTGGATATCGGCGGATTACGTACCACGTCTGGCTGGGCACTCCTCGGCCCTTTACGTTGATCCGGGGAAGTTCAGCCTCAATTCTGTTCGTGGTCATCTTCACTTCTTACGCTCGCCTGATCCGAGGATCGATAATCGCGTACGACACGTCCACCACAAAGTTGACGACGATGTACATAAGGGTGAACAGTAACACTGTGGCGCTCATGACCGGAAAGTCGTTGTCGTTCGTGGCCGTGACGGCAAGACGACCCAGGCCGGGCCAACCAAACACCGTTTCTACGACCACGGTTCCGGTCGTAAACCCGGCGAGGATCAACCCGGCATAGGTAATTGGCACGATTAATGAATTTCGAAACGCATGCTTCCACACCACTGATTCCCCGGAAACCCCTTTTGCTCGGGCGAACTTCACAAACTCCGAATCGAGCATTTCCAGCATCGCAGAGCGTGTCAACCTGACCAATCCGGCTGCGGAACCAGAGCCAAGCGTAACGGCCGGCAATACGTAGTGATCCAAACCACCGCGACCTGATGTGGGCAACAGCTCAAATTGAACTGAAAAGAGCAAGACGAGCATGATCCCCATCCAGAAATTCGGCGTCGCCTGACCAATCAGGGCGATGATCCTCCCAATCAGGTCCCACCATGATCCTCTGCGGACAGCCGAAAGAGCACCGATGGGAATCCCCACGGCTATGGCGAAGGCAAAAGAAACTGCGGCTAACTGGAGCGTTGCCGGGACCTTCTGTACGACCACGTCGATCGCAGGGCGCGCTTCGTTTAAAGACGCGCCGAAGTCGCCTCGAACTGCCGTCCATAACCACGTCAGGTACTGAATCGGGTACGGACGGTCGAGGCCGAACTCCTTGCGCCATTCGGCGATTACCTCGTCCGTCGTGTACTCACTGATAAAGAGGAACGTCGGATCCCCAGCAGCTCGGGACAGGCTGAACACGAGCACCGTGGCGAACCACATGATTACAATCGACGCGATCAGCCGCTTTGCAAGGAACCGCTTCAACTATGTGCTCCGTACTCCAACCCCGTCGCGGAGCGACCATATCGGCCTCCGTTTTGCGGAGACCTGGTCGCTCACAGTAAATAAACGGGCGATTTCGCCTGAATCTACTGCATAATGACGGTGGCGAGGTTGTTGACCAATGGCCCGGTTGTGCCATACGGGGTCCAATCCGCGACTTCAGGTCTTATGACCACAATAGTCGGTAGGACTGTGTATGGTGACACGAGCATCCACTGGGTGAACCAGTCCTGGAGGTCAATGTTGTTCTGGACACGTTGTTCGTAGGTTGTGTTCTTAAGGTCCAGATTCTGAAGTGCCTTCTTGTAGATCTCGTCCGGCCACTCCATCCCTTCGTTGTAACCTGCAGACGGCCATCCGCAACACAACCTGGCATCGGGCAAGAACCCACGCCCGATCGTCTGCATCCAAGGGATCTGCTTCTGACGGTTTACGAGTCTCGGACGCGCGGTACGGTAGCCGGTCTGATCGAACTCGACCTCGCAATCAAGGGCGCGCCAGAACTGGCCGATCGCCTGACCAACGTCGAAGTCCATTGCACGATCATTAGCGATGTGCATTGTGAAGCTGCCGCACTCGCCAGTCCTCGACTCGGCAATGTACTGTTTGGCGAGGTCCAAATCGTATGGAATAAACCAGTCGTCCTTCCACAGAGGGTTCCCAGGGTGAACATCTATGCGGGTGTAAGCCGCCCAGCCGAATCCCCCCTGCGCATCCCTCAAGAGCTGCTCGCGGTCTACCGCCATCGCCAAAGCCCAGCGGTACTTTCTGGCCTCCTCCATCGAGGCTTCGTCGCTGGGGTCACCGATCCAGGGGTGATCGTCGTCCGGCAAGAATCCTTCTCGTGCGTTAATCGGACCGTGACCATCCTCTGTCTCTCCTGTTTGCGGGTGCGTAGTCGCCCAGAAGTTGCCAGCGAACAGTACCGTTTGTGGGTTTCCGGCCCCAACCTCTCTAGCCCACGAGTTGTCCACAGCTTCCAGCGCCGCTACTGCGAACCTAGGCGCCATGGGCGCCATGTGAATCTCGCCCACCCGGAACGCCGCGATCTGCGTCGCTGGTTCAGGCATTAACACCCAGCGCACCGAACTCACGGTCGGCACAATCCGATAGTGCTCTTCGAATGGCTCCGCGAGTATGTGGTCGTCCGAAACCCACTCCACGGCGTTTAACGGACCGGTGCCGACCGAAGTGGTGAGCGCAGAGTTCTCGCCCCGCTCGTCGTACAGCTTCTTCGACACAATCACAGGCGTGCCTCCGCCCACGTTGCTCAGCGCTGAGGCCCATGTCGGTAGGAGGTCCTTCAGGTCAAGGCGAACAGTCTGTTCGTCGACCGCGTTCCAACCTGAATCTTCAGTCGAATTCCAAGCTACCCATTCTCGGATCTGAGGACCGCGGGTAGAGCGCGTTCCTTCGCTCATCACGCTTTCGAAACTCCAAACGACATCTTCGGCCGTTACGCGACCCCAACCCTTGTGGAACATGACATCGTCGCGGAGGTGGAACGTCAGCGAACTCAGGTCCTCCGCCAAGTCCCAGGATTCCGCTATCCCCTCGTTGTACAAACTGTAGTCACGGTTGACTAAGGGGGGATCGACATGAGCCGCGTGAAGCAATCCTTCAAACATGCCCATAGCCTGGAACGTCTCGACCTGGAAGTTCATGAACGAAGGCACGAAAATCGGCGGCGGGATTAGATTTACCCCAAGGACGAGGTCTTTGTTTTCGGCAGGCACTATCTCCTGCCCGGCGGGGCGCGGCGTTGCGGTGGCAATGACCTGCCTCTCGACCACGACTGTCTCGATCACCTGCTTCTCGACTTCGACGACCCTTTCGACCTCGACTTCAACCGTCTCGACGACCTTTTCGATGCGAGTGACCGGTCTTTCGACGACGACGGTCTCTACGACCTTCACCGTCTCACCCGCGACCTGTTTTTCAACGACGACGGTCTCTACGACCCTCTCGACTTGGGTGACTGGTTTTTCGACGACGACAGTCTCTACGACTCTCTCGACTCGGGTCACCTCTTTCTCTACCACCACGGTCTGCACCACGGTCTCACCGGCGCAAGCAACGGCGGCAGCAAGGGCGGCGGCAAGAGCGATTACCCATGAAGTGGATTTTCCGATTCGTATTGATCTAGTCATAATTAGGCTCTGCTTCCTTTCCTCAACGGGTGACGTCCTGCCCGTTTAGTTCTGTCTCGCATGCTTCGTTAACATTCGCGCCCAATGGCCGAAAAACGAACGATTTCGACGCGAAATTGCGTCACTTGATCTGGATTACGTAGCGAGTGTATCCTAAATCGATTAACATCGCAACCTATTGTTGAGGCAGTGGAGGTCGCGAGCCGAGCAACAGAAGGTTTCGAAGTTGAAGTCAAATCGTGCACAGTTCGCGGGGAATCTGAGACACCGCATACCGGACTTCGACTTGACCACTTTTTAAACCCTATGTAACTTCTCGGCCTCTTCCGTCTCCTGGCCAGCGCTAGGATCTTACCCATGCCGCAACGCAGAAACCTCGTCTTCATCCGCACCGATCAGAAGCGCACCGACACGATGGCTACGTACGGCAACCATTGGATTCAGATGCCCAACCTGAATGAACTGTTAGTCCGCAGTTTCATCGCTGAGAACGCTTACATCGGCCAATGTGATGACCGAGTATGAGC
>JAAXHR010000421.1 GCA_012270805.1 Dehalococcoidia bacterium | reverse complement strand
GGGGTATCTACGGGTGGGGTTTGGTGACGTCCCCACTCGATGAATGAGACTTCGGCGATGTAGACGTCGCCGCGAGAGTCGACAGATACGGAGTGGGGCCATAGGAACTGGTCAGGATCTTGTCCGAAGTGGGGGTTGCCGAAACGGTCGAGAATGTTGCCCTTCCAGTCGTAGATGCTGACGCGGTTTCCGATGTTGGCGACGCCTCTTTGGACGGGAGCAGGGCCTTGCTCTCCGACGTATACGATTGCGTCGGCGCCTTTGCCTGTGACCTCGATGCCGGTTGCTTTGTGTATGGGCCATTGGCGGACGAATTCGCCTTCGGTGGTGAAGACTTCGACGCGGTGGTTTTCTCGGTCGCAGATGATGACGAGATCGTCGTCTAGGATGGCGATGTTGTGGGGAAGGTTGAACTTGCCGTCGTCGGTTCCGGGTTCGCCCCACGAGAGGATGTGTTCGCCGTTGGCATCCATGCGGTGGACGCGAGAGTTTCCGTATCCATCAGAGATGAAGACATCACCAGTGGCGGGGTTTACTGCGGCGTCGGTTGGGCGGTTGAACATCTTGCCGCTTTGGCGCGGGACCTCTTCGCCCGTTCCGATGGTCAGTAGGTGTTCGCCTGAGGTGGTGTATTTGTAGATTTTGTTTCCAACGTCGTCTACGAGCCAGAGGTTGTCTTCATGATCGGTAGAGATACCGTGTGCGCGCATGAACCAGGCGTTCCAGAACTGGAGCCGGTTGCCGTAGGGATCTTGGGTGATGCGGACGGCGCCCTGCGGATCGTCGTTGCCCCACATGTCGATGAGGTTTCCATCGGGGTCGAAGACGAGTACGGGGACGTTGCCGCGGTTGAAGACGTAGACGTTGTCTTTCGAGTCGACGGTTACCGATGTGGCTTCGCGGAGCCAGATGCCGTGCGGGATCTTGGCCCAGCCGGGGACTGGTTCGTAGTTTGTGACGTGGCTGGGCGGGAGTGACACGAGCGGGGGCTTCTCCTAGGATTTGCGGTCAATTTTCAGAGTTATGCGCGGTGCTAGAATTATGCACCATCTCAAACGGAATCGATGCTTTGCGCGAGGGGAAATTGCAACATGATAGCTGATTTGACGGGACGAACGGCTTTGGTTACTGGCGGTGGTCAGGGTCTGGGTTTGGGGATTGTTGAGCGGATGGCAGGTCAAGGGGCTGACATCATCATCGCGGATTTGAACGACGAGAATGCGGCGAACGCGGTTGCGAAGGTGGAGGAGCTGGGTTGCAAGGGGTATGCAGTGCACATGGATGTGACAGACCAGCAGAGTATTTCGGACGGGATCGCGCTGGCCTATGCGTCGGCCGGTCGCATAGATATTTTGGCGAACAATGCAGGTGTTTCGGGTGCTCCTGGATCGACTGGTGTGGAGTGGCGGGATGTTGACTGGGAGTTCACGTGGAAGGTGAATGTGAAGGGTTTGGCGGATGTGACCGAGGCGGTTCTGCCGCAGATGCGTGAGCAGAAGTACGGGAAGATCATCAATATCTCTTCGGTTGCGGCTCGTGCGGCTCGGTATGTGACGGCGTATTATGCGACGACGAAGATGGCGGTTATTGCTTATACGCAGGCGTTGGCCCGAGAGTATGCGGTTGACAACATAAATGTGAATGCCATTGCACCGGGTCGGATATGGACAGCTTTTCACCAGGAGTGGATGGAGAGGCGGGATGAGATGGGAGATCCGGAGGTTGCTGGTCGAGCGCACTTGGACGTTTTCGAAGAAGCTGCGGCGGATGTTATTCCGCTTGGTCGTCCGCAGACACCTTCGGATATCGGGGCTTTGGCGGCGTTTCTGGCTTCTGAGGATGCTAGGAATATTACTGGTCAGACGATCCAGTGCGATGGCGGACAGGTGATGGTTTGATGTTTGGCGCGTTTAATTGATCTGCCGGATTTTGACAGTTTAGCCTCCCCCTATACCTCCTGAAGGAGAGAAGGGTTGACTGTCTGGCTGGTGCGCCCTCGCTGGAGCGCCGGGACGTCTTCAATCGGGCATTCGCCCGTGTGGATCGCTGTGCCGCGATTCATGCATCCCCTGCGAGCGTCACTTCGCTTGCTCGCGCTCCTTTCGCTGGGCGAAAGAGGCGTGTTGCTGGAGTGGGGTGATAATGTGGGTAGCGATTTGGTAACTGGAGGTTCGATTATGTCAGAGACGATGGATCCGATTGGGTTGGCTGGGCGGATTGATAGTGGCGTTGGTAGTGCTCGTTTGTTGGATGGGGGTGATGTTGTTGCGGGAGAGGTAGGGAGTTGGCGGTTGATTTTTGTTGTTGGTGCTCGTGGATTGGCGAGTGGTGGTGTGGTTCGGATCGGGACGGATACGGATACGGATTGGGAGTTGCCGCAGGTGCATGATCCGGGGGATGCGGACTACTTGAGCGTGGTTTCGCCGGACGGTGCGGAGGTGGCGACTCAGGTGGTGGATTTGACGACGGTGAATTTGGTGAACATGGGTCGGGCACTAGTCGAGAGCGAGGAGGTTCTGGTAACGTGGGGTGACCGTTCTGGTGGCGGATCGGGGTCTCGGAGTCAGACGTTTATCGAGCCGCGTCGATATTTCTGGATCGAGGTTGATGCGGAAGGATCGGGTGATTTCGTGCCGATAGCGGAGCTTCCAGAGTTTTCAGTGATCGGTGGCAATGCGGTGCGGTTGGTAGTGGTTGCGCCGTCGGATGCGGCAACTGGTGAGGAGTTCCGGGTGAGTGTTAAGGCGGAGGATCGTTGGGGCAATCCGGCGAATAGATATCGTGGGAACGTAACGCTGGGTGGTTCTGGGGTTGCGTTGGGTACGAATGAGGTTGAGTTCGATGAGGCGTGTGGAGGTGTTGTTTGGATCGATGGTTGTCGGATCACGGAGACGGGGGAGCATCGGGTGTTGGCTCGGGACGAGGATGCGGATCTGGAGGGTGTGAGTAATCCGATCATTGCAACTGAAACAGAGTCTCAGTTCAAGTTGTACTGGGGCGATCCGCATGGAGGTCAGGTGGTTGATCCGTATAAGATCGGCGATTTTTTCGGGTATGCGCGTGATGTTGCTGGGATTCATTTCGCGGGATTTCAGCGGAACGATCCAGCGATCACGACAGGTGCGTACGAGGTGCAACAAGAGGCGGAGGGAGACAACTACGAGCCGGGGCGGTTCGTGCCTCTTCCGGGATATGAGTGGTCGGCGACAACAGATCGTGGCGGTCATCACAACGTGTATTTCCGCCGATTCGATCAAGATTTGCGTCGGTCGGCGCATGGGGACCACTTAGACCCATGGGATCTGGACACGGATTTGCCACATGTTCGGGAGATGCACGCTGCTTTTCGGTATTCGGATGTGGTTGTGACACCGCACGTCGGAGGGGTTGCGGCGGATTTGCAGTATCACGAGCCTCAGATCGAGCCGGCGTTGGAGATCACGTCGACGCATGGGCAGTTCGAATGGTTCTTGCGGGAGTCACTTGAGCGCAATTACAAGATGGGTTTCATCGGTGGAAGCGACTGCTATACGGGGCGGCCAGGTGATGATCAGCCGGGGCATCAGTTACGGCGTTATCAGAAGGCCGGATTGACGGGCGTTTATGCGACGGAGTTGACGTTGGACGGGGTTTTGGCGGGGATGAAGGCGCGGCGGGTTTATGCGACTTCGGGGGTTCGAATCGTGGCCGTGGTTTCAGCGGACGGGCACATGATGGGTTCGGAGTACTCGACGAAATCGTCGCCCGAGATAAGCGTGAAGATTCTCGGGACGGGACCGCTTGAACGTGTTGAGTTGTTCCGCGGGTTGGAGCTGCTTCACTGCGAAGAGATGTCACCGGGCAGATCTTCTAACCGGATGCGGGTTACGTGGGAAGGAGCGAGTCGGCGGACGAGTTATTCGGGTGTGGTTTGGGATGGTTCGGTTACAGTGTCGGGCGGTTCGATCAAGAAAGTCGATAAGATCCGTTTCGACAGCCCGAGGTCGGAGGTTACAGAAACGTCGGATTCGAGCGTGGGTTGGTCGTATTGGGGCTGTGGTTACACGAGTGGATTGTTGTTGGACATTGATGGTACGGACGACACGGGTATTGAAGTTGCGCTGGTGAGTGACGTGATTGCGAGTTCTCAGTACGGCAATCACGGCAGCGATGGTGCACGACGTATCACATTTGCCACGGCTGATCGAGTGCGGATACCGACGACTCTTGGATCGCTGGCCGATGGTCCGAAACGCGTTGACTTGGGTCAACTTGATCGTGCGATTATGGTTGAGATGGCACCGGAGCCGGGGCCAGAGCGAGTTGAGTTCTTAGTCGTCGACGATTCGCCGAGACCTGGTATCAATCCGTACTGGGTTCGGGTTACGCAGTCGGATATGGAGAAGGCTTGGACGAGTCCGGTGTTCGTGGATTTCGTAGCGAGGGTTTGAGGGCGTGTTGTCTGAATTCGGATTTTTAGGATTATGTTGGAGATGGGAAGGATGGGTGTGTGAACCCCTGCGTCTCGCTG
>JAAXHR010000284.1 GCA_012270805.1 Dehalococcoidia bacterium | reverse complement strand
GACCTGGGATACTCGATGACGAACTATCCGGCTACAGTGGCTGACAAGATAGCCGCCGCTATGCCCTGGACTATCGGCATCGCATTAGTGACCACCGTCTTGGCCATGCTGTTCGGTTCCCTGGTCGGCGCATTGATCGCGTGGCGAAAATCCTTTGTACTCGTGCAGGCCACCCTGCCTGTCTTGATGGTCACCGCCGCAGTTCCGTTCTTCCTTTTCGGATTGGTTCTTCAGTTCTTCTTGGGCGTTCACTGGAAGGTCCTGCCCACCGCCTTCGGCGTCGATCCTGGCTTCTTGGTCGGTTGGAACATCGAGACGGTCTGGCAATTGACCAAGCACGCTATCCTTCCCGCAACCGCAGTCATCGTCGCTAGCACTGGACTATGGGGACTCGGGATGCGCGCCATGATGGTCACAACTGCCGGTGAAGACTACATGTTGCTTGCCGACGCCAAAGGCTTGAAGGAACGACGCATCTTCCTCGTCTATGCCATCCGCAACGTCCTCTTGCCGCAGACCACCAGCTTTGCCCTCTCCCTCGCCAGTGTTGTTGGAGGCTTGTTGCTGGTCGAAATCGTCTTCAACTACCCCGGGATAGGTCTGCTGCTTAGGAACGCTATCGGCGAGAGCGACTACTTCATGATCCAAGGCGTGACTCTCATCACAACCTTCGCCGTCGCATTGGCTCTATTTGTCATGGACCTTGTCTATCCCCTCATTGACCCCAGGATTTCATACAACCGATCATGACCGTAGGACCGACAACCCAACCTGCCTCTGGCGCGACAGGCGATAGCACGTCAATCGCATCTGGTGCTGATTTCGCAACCCGTACCTATCGTTTTTTCCGATACAATCTGAAGATCACGATCGGGCTGTTCCTCGTCTTAATCGTCGTCGCTTTCGGTTACCTCGGCCCCCTCTTCGTCGATCTCGAAAAGGCCGAAGTTGGTTCAGTTCTCCCGCCCGGGCAAGCACCGTCCGCTGAAAACTGGCTCGGTACTGATGCGCAGGGGCGCGACATGCTCGCATGGCTCATCGATGCCACGCCCGACTCGCTAAGAGTCGGCGTTATGGCCGGTGCCCTTGGCGTCATAATCGGCGCTGTAGTCGGCTTCATCGCCGGGTATTACGGCGGATGGATCGACTCCATCCTTCGAACCGTAACCGACATCTGGATGGCAATACCCGGACTGCTCGTCTTGATCGTCTTGGCGAGCCTTAGGCAGGAGGGTATGACGCTAGAGCTGATGGCGGCTTTGATCGCGTTGTTCTCATGGATGGGCGCAGCACGCGTCATCCGAGCCCAAGTATTGTCCATGAGGGAGCGGCAATACGTCGAAATCGCCAGAATGTCTGGTGAAAAGGGCATCTACATCGTCTTCTTTGAACTTATGCCCAACTTGATGCCATTCCTTCTCGCCGCATTCGTAGGGTCGCTCATCGGCGCGATCTTGGCGGCGGTAGGTCTAGAGTTCTTGGGACTCGGGGCGACGAACATATCGACGCTCGGCAACATCCTATACTGGCAGAACTTCTATAACGCGGTGATCAGAGGCATGTGGTGGTGGTGGGGTTCACCCATCGTGATTTTCATCATCCTCTTCGCAGGTCTCTTCATCGCCTCCATCGGCCTCGACGAATGGGCAAATCCGAGACTCAAGGAACGCTCCTAGTCTGTAGGGGCTCTGATTGAAAATCACCAACATCCGCCTCTCGGTATTCCAATTGCCGACTCAGACGCCGTTCTTCAATCTGGAACTGGAACCACTCGGCGATCGCAACGT
>JAAXHR010000286.1 GCA_012270805.1 Dehalococcoidia bacterium | reverse complement strand
TGCACCTGATTGCGAACACTCCCAGATTAGCCATAAACGCCGCACGGCGATTGAACATTAAACCGGTCGTGACCTTTGCGGCCGACGAATTCCGATTGGTCGCAAAACCGATGTCCATGATGATGGCGAGGCATCGAATGCTCCGAGCAATAAACGACGATGTCCGTGGAAATCAAGCACGTTTCGTCGTCCTCCACGTCGACGCGAAAGAACGCGCCGAGTCTATCGCTGCAGATATCCGATCCCAATTCGACTGCCAATTCATGAACATCTCCGACTTCCACCCCTTCATTGGTTTCTACGCAGGCCGAGGTGCGATTGGGATTGCTTGGCAACGGCTTTAGTCGTCAATATCAACGAATTCTGTGTTGCGATTGGTATCCTATTAATCGGATTTTTCATGACTCGGTGCGCGCTTCCACTAGGTGCGGAACCAGTTGATACTCGAAGTTGGAATTCAAAAACTACGAAATAGAGCCGTCGTTCTACGACGAAATGTTCGAGGTTGACGGTTCGCCGCGTGTGCACTGCGCCGAACTTCACTCGACGCTTAACGAACTTACTCAGCTCGAACTCAGCACCATGCAGGAGCGGGTGACCCGCTCCTTCTACAACGAAGGCATCACATTCATCGTCTACGGCGACGAAGCCGCTGGCGAGCGCATCATTCCCATCGACTGTATCCCGCGTGTACTAGCTAACGCCGAATGGAGGCACATCGAAACTGGCTTGGACCAACGGCTGCGCGCACTGAACCTGTTTTTGGAGGATATATACAACGAGGCGCGGATAATAACCGACGGAGTGATACCCGTCGATGTCGTTCGCGGCTGTCCTCAATATCGCATCGAGATGCGCGGTCTTTCAGCACCATACGGTGCTTGGGTCACGGTATGTGGCACCGATCTTGTCCGCACCAACGACGGCTTTTGCGTGCTCGAGGACAATCTCCGAGTCCCATCCGGGGTCTCATACATGATCGCAACTCGAAAAGCGGTCAAGGCAAACTTGCGAAACGCCTACCGGAGATCGCAGGTGTTGGACGTCGAGCATTACGGCAAGCTGCTGCTAAGAACGCTCCGCGACATCGCTCCTCCGGGCGTGTCGGACCCGACGATCGCTTTGTTGACCCCGGGCGTTTTCAACTCCGCGTTCTACGAACACATGTTTCTCGCCAGCGAGTTAGACGCCGAACTTGTCCAAGGCCACGACCTGCTGGTCAACGATGGCTTCGTATATATGCGCACAACGACCGGTCTGCGCCGCGTCGACGTCATCTACCGGCGTGTCGACGACGACTTTATAGATCCCCTGGTCTTCCGTCCCGACTCGTACCTGGGCGTGCCAGGTCTGCTTCACGCCTATCGCCTCGGCAACGTCACCTTGGCAAACGCACCCGGAACTGGCGTGGCCGACGATAAGAGTGTTTACGCATACGTTCCCGATATCATCCGCTACTACCTGAGCGAAGAGCCGATTCTGGCGAACGTCCAAACCAATCTCTGCCGCCAGTCCGAAGGCCTCGAATACACGCTTGACAACCTCGAGAATCTCGTCGTCAAGCAAGTGGGCGGCTCAGGCGGCTATGGAATGCTCATCGGACCCCACTCCACACCGGAGGAGCGGGAAGAGTTCGTAAATCTGATACGCGCCGATCCCGCCAACTACATCTCACAACCAGTTCTCGACCTTTCCCGGGCCCCTTGTCTGATCGACGAACAATTCGAACCTCGCCACGTAGACCTCAGACCGTTCATTCTGCGAAGCGACGAGACCCGAATCGTTCCCGGCGGGCTTTGCCGCATCGCTCTCCCCCGCGGCAGCTTGGTGGTCAACTCTAGCCAAGGCGGCGGAGCAAAAGACATCTGGGTTCTCCCGACGTAACACGAATGCTTTCTAGCAGCGCAAACGGCATCTACTGGATGGCGCGCTACATGGAGCGTGCCAGCTTTATGTGCCGTCTCCTACACATCCAGTCCGAGGCACTCGTCGATCGGCCTATCGCCGAAATCGAATTCGGATGGCGACGAATTTACACCGCGATCGATCGCAACCCTCTCGGCGGTATCCAAGGAGCAGACTCCGAAGACGACTACACATTGGTCGACGCGTATCTCCTCACTGATGAACTCACATTCGTTCGTGAAAATCCAGAATCGATTCTCAGCTGCCTCGAGCGTGGCCGCGAAAACGCACGCCAGATCCGAAACTGCGTAAGCGAACAGATGTGGACTGCGCTTAACACCGAGTACCTACGCATCCGCGACATCAAATTGACCGACATCTGGTTGTCTTCGCCTGGCAATTTCTATGCCCAACTGCTCGCCGGCATCGATCGTTTCACCGGGGTTGCGACCGCAACCATGTACCGCGACGAGGGATGGCACTTCTTCCGAGTCGGTCAATTCATTGAGCGCGTCCAGTTCAGTTGCTCGCTTCTTCTGACACAAACGCGACTTGAAATCCAATATGGCGAACTCGCCGAAGCCAGCTGGCGAAGTCTGCTGCGGATTTTCCACGCCTCCGGTGCGTACGACCGAAACTACAGCATTGAAATCCAGCCCGAATTGGTGCTCGATTTACTCGTCACCGACCGACGAATACCCGAAGCTCTACTCAGATCTGTTGACCGCACTACGCAGGAACTTGCGTCTCTGGGCGACGGTCCAAACGCGGCGTCGAGCGGCGCACTGCGCAGGTTAGCTGGACGCCTTGGCGCACTTCTCCGTTACGACTGGCCGGACCGCGATGATCGCGAAGAAGTATTGCTTCAAGTCCTAACCTACTCACGACAACTGCACAACCTCTTGTCCGAAACCTACTTCGACTATGCCATTCAAGGCATGCCGAGGAGCGACATGCGATGACTGGGATGGTCCGATACGCTATCGAACACGTTTCACGCTTCTTGTACAGCAAAACTGTTGCGCGCTCGGCTATGTGGCTCTGTCTCCAACCGCGCAACGATTTCGACCAACATGTCCGGCGCTTTGAGGCGGTTACCGAACCAAGCGTCGCGTTGAGCCCCGAAACCGATCCATACGGCAACAACAAGCACGTCATCACCATCAACTTCGAGCATGACTCTCTGGCAATCACCACGCGCGCTGAAGTAGATAACATCACGGCTACTCGATTGCCGACCGTCCTCGGACCCGACGCGTGGGAAGAGATCGGTTCGTGGGCCAACACGTTCGAGCACTGGGATTTCACCCACGAAAGCGCGTTGACGCGAAGTTCACCGGCGCTCGAAGATTTCGTAATCCGAAACCGCATCGGCTCCGGGTCCGACCCCGTCGAATCTTTGCTTCGACTCAGTGACACCCTGTACCGCAACTTCGAATACGTCCCCGACTCAACGACGGCTGAATCCACCCTTGAAGACATCCTCGCATCCAAACGCGGAGTGTGCCAAGACTACGCGCATGTGATGATAGCGATCGCCCGGTCCTGGGGAATCCCGACTCGCTACGTCTCGGGTTACATGCATATTACGGGCCTACGTGGCGAAATCGTCCCGGAATCTTCCACACACGCGTGGGTCGAATGTCTGCTGCCAGACCTCGGATGGTTCGGTTTCGACCCTACCAACTCAGGTATCGCCGACGAACGACACGTCCGCGTCGCAGTAGGCAGAGACTATCTGGATGTCTCGCCCACCAGAGGGGTCCTGATCGACGGCCAACCCTCAACCCTCGAAGCCGTCGTCAAGATGCAAGTAATCCCTTATACCACCAGTTAAGACCGCCTTGATCAACACCCCCTCGCTTGGGAATTTGGTCACCCGAGGAGGAATCTTGGTTTGGAGTACGCAACCCGATGCAACTTCGTACTGCCGAGACCACGTCACGTAGCCGGATCGTCCGCGTCGGGATAGAACTGAGCGCAGTAGTATCGGAAGGGCATGATCTTCCCGTCAGAACGGCAGAGGCGCGGCCGAGATCGGTACTCTTTGTTCTCCCAGACCACTACATCCTGGAGCACGTCCTCACGTTGTTCAGATGATATGAATCTGTTCATCAGCGGTGCGCGCCATCTCGCTGGAAGAAAACCAAGCCCTGCAAAGAATCTCTTCGGATTGTGAATTTCTCGCACTTGCGACACGATGGATAGGTCGATCAATTTTCCGTCGACCGGTGTCGCAAGTATCCAAAGGCGCAAATCCATGCCTATCGAGTGCTCGCGGATCTCGACAAACGAATAGCCGAGACCAAATATGTGAGTGGCGGCCGAGACTTTAAAGGTCATGGTCGCAAATCGGGCGACCCTACGTGTCCTTTTGAAGTTGAAGCGAGTCTCAAGAAGCGGGCCGTCTGCTGAAAATTCCACGACTGGAACCACGTTGTCGTAACCGTGAACGTAGCGCAGGTGCGCCAGATCCACTGAATTCTCTGTCGTCTCTTGGGGGTGACCGGGAAAACGTAGAGTATTGATTCGGTGGCTGCTCCAGCCGGACTGATCCAGCGGCTCCGTGGGTAGAGTCCATTGCCGCTCACGTCCCCCGATACCCCACCAGGCGAAGATCAGACCTGCGACCTCCTGAGTCTCGTAGACGGGTAATTTGGCGGTCTTCGGAGGAGGAGCAAAAGGAGTGGCGACGCACTGCCCGGTTGTATCGAATTCATAGCCGTGGAATGGGCAGACCAACCGTCCCTCGCATACAAGTCCTCCGGCGTCTGGACCCAAATCGGCACCGAGGTGAGGGCAGTATGCATCTGCAACGCATACACGTCCGTCCGCGTCCACCCACACGACGATTTCCTCTCCCATCCACGTCTTTCGGATGAGTCTGGCCTTTTGTAGAGCTTCTCGGCTTGCGATGAAGTACCAGCCTTCGGGAAACGGTGACGGCAACGGGACGCTGTCGGGCCGCCTACGTCGGGTTGACAATGCTGAAACTCCTCATCAGATTCTGGGGTTGACGGCCTGATTTGCAACGATCACATCACATCGGCCAGTTATCCATAAATTCGTTTCAATTGAAATATCGTACATCACGAGGAAGTTGTATCAACTGCGCCGTAAAATGCGGTTCATGGCGACAAATGGTAGAAGGGCGGAACTGCGGCGCATCGCAATTGTCGGTGGCGGTATTTCGGGGCTAGGAGCGGCTTGGACGTTGCATCAAAATCCGGATCGATTCGATTTCCGGTTGTTTGAAGCCCAAGGCCGCATCGGAGGAAATGCGGTCACCGTCGACATGCCTCAGGAAGACGGCAGCTCGATTCCCTTCGATATATCCGTCACCGCATGTATTCCGTCCGTATATCACCACATGCTGTTGCTGTTGGAAAAGTTCGGCATCGAACTACTCGAAACCAGATTCAACTACAGCGTTAAGTACGGCGACCGCGTTTACGCCCACGATTTCGATTCCGACATCAGGGAAGAACTGCGATCTGAGATTGCCACGTTCCAGCGAGTCCTGAAGCGTCTAAAGCGGTTCAGCTCTTTAAGCCATTCCAAATCCAAGTTTGTCAACGCCCTTAACC
Source organism: Dehalococcoidia bacterium (assembly GCA_012270805.1). Classification (GTDB taxonomy): domain Bacteria; phylum Chloroflexota; class Dehalococcoidia; order Lucifugimonadales; family Lucifugimonadaceae; genus Bin127. Next base: position 2,962 of record JAAXHR010000286.1, on the reverse strand, counting down.
CCTTCAACTACATCAGTATGGGAACGGTTCTGAATGTCGCTGGACTTTCCGGGGAGTTTAGGTACAAGATCCTTAAGCCGATGTTCGTCAATTTTCTGATGGCGACCAACGTGTTTGATATGCCTGCCGCCCTCTTCACCAGGTATCTCGAATTCTTCGACATCGAAACCGCCACTCCGATGCTGACATGGGACCAGGGAACTCGTCGTATCTACGAAAATCTGACAGCCGATTTCAGGGACAAGATCCACCTCAACCGCCCAGTCCGCAAGGTGTATCGTCAAGCTAACGGCGTAGTGATCGAGGACGAAAACGGCGTGAAGGAGGCGTTCGATGACGTTATTTTCGCTTGCAATGCCAACCAGATCCTCATGATCCTAGACAAACCCACGTTCCTGGAGCGCTACATACTCTCGTCGATACGTTACGAAAGTGAGCTGCATAACCACACGGTCGTTCATTCCGACTCCTCAGTGCTACCGGATAACGACGTGAAGCCCCTCGCAAGTCGGAGCAATCATATCGAACAGTATGGCGCGAGACCGGACAACTATGAAATTACGTACATAATGCACAACCAGCAACCGTGGGCCAATCGGTCTGACAAGCCTTGTCTAGTAACCTACAACCCGAACACCCAGATCGACGGACAGAAAATCATCGGAAAGTGGTGGTTCCAACACATCGTCCATGATGTCCGTCATGTCACGTTGCTCGTTCCGTTGTTCCGATTCATTCAGGGCAAGAGACACACTTGGCACTGTGGCGCCCATACCCTGATCAACAGCCAAGAGACCTGCCTGGTTACGGGTCTAGCCGCCGCAAGGCAGATAGGTGCAGATTATCCCTTCGATGATCCCGAGGCGAGGCGCATGTTCAACTACTATGGGAGCATCATGTACGGTTGGCGTTTCAAGAAAGCGAAGAGCTGAATGGTACTGCTTGGCAACTTGTCTTGAGCACCCTGTCAACCTGCCACGCGTTCCCTTTTATTCAGCAAACCACCTTAGCCCAACAGATAGGTATACTTTGGGCATTACACGCCTTGCGAGCTACGTTACCGGGATAAGATGCGAGCAGGATAGCAGATGACCGTCTCCACAGATGATGTGGCAACCCACCAACTAACGTTGCCCCAAGAACTCATCTTGATGCTCCTCAACGAAGAGACTGGCTATTTTCGCCAAATAGCCGGATGGGATTTGAACTGCGCAGTCGTAGGATCGGTACTCGCGGAACTATCGCTCATATCCCGTATCGATACCGATATGGAGTCCTTATTCCTTCTGGACGAAACAGAAACGGGCGACAGTGCGTTGGACCCCATCCTCAAGGAAATCGCAGCTGAACCAGTCCAACGTAACGCCCAGTATTGGATCGAGCGTCTCGCTTCACGCGCCGAGTCGATTATTGATTTGACACTGGAGAGTTTGGTCGACCTGGAGATTCTGGATCACCACGAAGGCGACTACTGGACGTTGTCTGTTAGAGCATGGCAATCGGAAATGTTCACCGGTTCCCAAGATGACGCTGTAACCCAATTCGTCAAGGCGCGTATCGCTAACGAGATATTCGACAACCAGATTCCTGACCCTCGAGATATCATCATCGTTTCCCTTCTCAACACGTGCGATGTCATGCGCTTCATTTTCCAACTTGATGAGGAGGCAGAGGAGCGGGTAGCACAAATCTGTAGGATGGATCTGATCGCACGTGCCATAGCGGATGCGGTCGCTCATAACCTCGTCGGGCCATCGCTCCGTCGCCCATCGCTGTCCAAGCCAATTCCAGTTGTCCCGCTCCGGGAATTGCTACTTAATCCGCACCTTCGCGATGGCAATTTTAACGCGCTGTTTGCTGAACTTGCAGAAAAGCATGGCCCGGTGTTTCAGATTCGCCCGCCGTTTCAGAAGCACCCCATCACTATTTTGGCTGGGCCACAGACAAACTACTGGGTGCATCGGCACGGGCGCAATTACTTAAGAGCGAGGGACTATCTAGAAGACTTCGAGAAGGTTTATGGCGCGTCCGGAATACTGCCCGCCTTAGATGGTGCTGACCATTTCCGCTTCCGCAAGGCGATGAATTCAGCCTATTCGCGATCCAGATTGGAAAGCCATCTGGAACTCATCTACCATCATGCCCGAAACTTCATGTCGGATTGGGTAGTTGGAGACTCTCTGCCCGCAGTCCAGACATGCCGGCTGATGATCAACTCACAAAACTCTCCGGTCATGATCAGCGTCGATTCGCAGGACCTCATCGACGACCTCGTCAAATACAAAACACGAGCACTCAGCACCCACGTGTTAAAAGTAATGCCCAAGTTCATGCTGAACACTCCGGGCATGAGACGTCGCAAGAAGAGCATCAATGAATTGCTGAGTCGTGTCCAGAGCGTCCACACACCCGCCCAACGCGCTGGGTGCCCCCGGGATCTTGCTGATGACCTATTGAGTTTGCATGCGAGCGATCCTCAATTTGTACCAGAATCTAATCTCCGGTTCACTCTATCTGCACCGCTCATCGCCAGCGTGTACCTCGGCGATGCCCTTGGCTTCTGCATTTATGCCATGGCATCGCAGCCAGAGATTTACGATCGAATCCGCAGTGAAGCAGATGCCTTGTTTACCGACGGTGACCCGGCTCCCAATGCTTATACTCCAGAAGCGATCGACGTGACTCGCCGCTTCATCTTGGAGACTTTGCGACTTTACTCGATCGTCCCGATGTCGCTTCGAACTGTGATGAATACGTGTTCGGTTGAGGGACACGAACTACCGGAAGGTACGCAGGTCCATATCGCTCAGGCCGCCGCCCACTACATGAAGGACGTCTTCCCCGATCCCTGGAAATTCGATATTGACCGCTATCTGCCTCCGCGCAATGAGCATCACAGTTCCGGGTACGCACCGTTCGGCCTAGGTACACACACATGCCTCGGTTCTAGACAGATGGAGCT
>JAAXHR010000322.1:6013-8568 GCA_012270805.1 Dehalococcoidia bacterium | reverse complement strand
TCTGCGAGTGCCCTGAAGACTAGGTCATTGTGCATGAACACATACTATACACAACCCCAGGGTTGCATGTCAAGGGCGGTTCCCCGAGCTGGCAGGAACCACATCCCCAGCCATTTGCAGGAGCGCATATGGCGAACTCCCAGCCAAAAGTTTGCGGTACAGGACACGTTGGCCCACCCGAAGAGAGGCTCGGACTCTCGGTCATGGTGGTGGTCCCGAGGCTCACAGCCCGCCGAGCCAAGGCTCAAAGATGGTTCTGTCTATCGTCAAAACAGGCCCACCTTGTTTCCCTGATGTCACCGCGGCTTGGACGAGACGCAGACGCAGGCCCTGCTCACCGTCTTGAGAACGGATTCTTGCTCGAAGCGGAACTTGTATTCGTTTGAGACTCGTTCAATCAGCGCATCCACATCTTCGTCGGCATCTTCGTGATGTTGATCACTATCGGCGCTAAGTTCAACGGCCGGCACGTATGGTGGGTGCTGATCCCGCTTTCCTCAGTTGATGATGACTGAGCGGGTTGGAATTGCCTTGAATCTGCGAAGCCAACTACTCCACAAGACCCAACCATCAAATCTCAAGTCTCTTGATTTTGAAAGTGCTAATCTGATAATCGCCCATTTAATCGACAGCGAGGATCCCAATGGAAAAACGAACTTTAGGACGGACTGGACACGAAAGCACAGTGGTTTCATTCGGAACCTACGCAGTCGGGTATGTTGACCAAGATGCAGCGGATCAGGTGATCCAGTTGGTTTTGGACGCCGAAGTGAACCATTTTGACATCGCGCCTACATATGGCCACGCGATGGAGCGGGTAGCTCCATGGATGCCAGAAATCCGCAAGCGGAAGATATTCATAGGTGCCAAGACGGCGGTCAGGGGTCGTGACGGCGCGTGGAGGGACGTTGAGAGCATCATGGAGCGGATGAATGTCGAGGATTTCGACCTTTTCCAGCTTCATTCGGTGGGTAATATGGAGCAGTTGGAACTTGCGACCGCCCCCGGCGGCTCTCTTGAAACTCTCGTCGAGATGCGGGAACAGGGTTTGACCAAGTGGCTGGGAATTACTGGGCATGGCCCGGAGGTTCCGGCGACGATTCTCGAAGCGTTAAAGCGATTCGACTTCGACACGGTGATGTTCCCTTTGAATCCAGCGGCCGCGCGTGATGCGGCGTATCGCGAGGTGACGGAGCGGCTGATGGCGGAGTGTAGCAAACACAATGTCGGTGTCCAGACGATCAAGATGATCGCGCGTGGCGGTTGGGGCGATGGCGAGAAACAGACCAATACCTGGTACGACCCTCATCGCGAGCAGTCGGATATCGACGCTTCGCTGTGGTGGGTACTCTCGCATGGAGTGCACACGGCGCCGAGTTGCGGGGAGATCAGCCTGGTGTCGAAGGTTCTAGACGCCGCGGAGCGTTTCACACCGCTGTCTGAAGATCAGATGCGAACCGTGGAAGAGTCGCAACGTCCTCCACTGCCCTTGCCTGATCTGGCGATCCCCGCGGCAGCTTGATTCGAAGGCCGCTCGTTCAGCCCAGTGTCTGGCGCAAGCGTAAGTCCAAGTTGAACCAAGAGATAAAGCGCAAGCGTTTTCTGATGTTGAGTGCTACTGCGGTTTTCGCAGTAGCGCTGATACTGCTTTACGTGCTGGGATCAGTGTTGCTCACGATACTGTTGAGCGCGTTGATCGCGTATGTTTTGCTTCCGTTGAGGGATGTGATTGTCCGGACGATGCCGTGGCGGGAGAAACGACCTGGATTGAGTCGTGGTATCGCCGTAGGGATCATTTTCCTCGTGGCGGCCGGTGTCTTTACCGGCTCGATAGTGCTATTGATACCGCCGACAATCGAGCAGAGCCGAGAGTTCATCGTCAATTTCCCGACGTTCTTCAACTCAGCAAGGATGGAGATCGAGACTTGGATCGGCGAGAATGCCGAGTTAGTCCCCGATGATGTGCGGGCCCAGATCGAAGAAAACTTGGCCGGCATGGGACGCATCTTGGCGAACGCCGCTTGGCAGGTGCTGCCGAGAACTGTGGGCCTCGTTTCGGAAACGTTCTCCTTGATCATCGGACTTGTGACGATGCCGGTGCTGATCTTCTACATGGCGAAAGATTCACGCCAGGTCGGCTCTAGTCTGTTAGTGCCGTTTCCGAAGGCGTTGCGACCGTACCTGGTCGACTTGGCGAAGGTCGCCGACAACACGCTGGGCGGGTATCTGCGTGGTCAGCTGATCTTGGGAGCGATTGTGGGAGTTGCGGTCACGATCGGTCTGGTCGCCATAGGGGTGCCGTTCGCTGGAGTTCTCGGAATCATCGCCGGTGTGTCCGAGATGATTCCCATAGTCGGGCCGTTGATCGGTGGCGCGGCGGGGATACTGGTGACATTGGCGTCTGCCCCAGAGAAAGTCATCTGGGTCGGCTTGCTGTATTTGGGCGTGCAGCTGGTGGAAAACACGTTGCTGGTGCCGCGGGTCCAGGCCGGTACGCTGAACCTCCACCCTATCGCGGTGATACTCGTCATCATCTTAGGAGGTCATTTCTTCGG
>JAAXHR010000322.1:441-5851 GCA_012270805.1 Dehalococcoidia bacterium | reverse complement strand
CACGGCTCTTCGAGTAGCTGGCACTGGCTTGGCCCGCCTACTCGATCACAACCGTGTCCAACCGGTACCGCTCTAACCCTTTCCAGTCGTACTCGACGCCCAGGCCGGGGTCTTCGGGGACGGAGACGTTGCCGTCCTCGTCGATGGAATCGATCTGGTCTGCATAGTCGGATCTATATAGGCTCGGCCCGCTCTCGACGATTTTGGGATGGACTAGTCCCATCTCGTTGAAGTTGGAGTTGCGGATGGCGGTCATGCAGTGGCGGTGCGGCGGGCTAGAGATATGAAGTTCCAGATCCATGCCGAATCCTTCAGCGGCGTGGGCGATCTTCATGACGCCGGTGATACCGCCGTCGTAGTCCGAGTCGGCTCGCCAGAAATCGGTGGCTTCGGCGATCGCCATGTCCGTGTGCGCTTCGACGAGGTGGACGTGCTCGCCTTGGAGTAGCGGTGTTTTGATCATCTTCTTGAGCTGCTTGTGTGCCCAGAGCGAGACACCGCCATCGCGCATCGGGTCTTCGTACCAGAAATAGTTGTATTCGTCACAGACGCGTCCGACCGCCAGCGTGTCGGCGAAGGTGTCGTATACGCAGCATGGATCGGTCATAAGAGCCATCTTGCCGCCAACGCGCTCCCCTACGGCGCGGACAGTGTCGATCTCGCGTTGGATGTCGACTTCGCCCCAGGAGTGGATCTTGAACCCCGGGTATCCCATCTCGAGGCATTGCTCGGCGAAGTCGGCGTATGCTTCTGGACTGCTGAGGCCGTCTGGTTCGCGATCTGCATGATAGGTGCTGGCGTAGCACGGCAGCTTCTTGCGGTGACCGCCGAGGAGCTGGTAGATCGGCGCGTTGTGGTACTTCCCGGCAAGATCCCAGAGCGCAACATCAATGGGGCCGATACCCATGCGGTCGTTCTTGCGGAGTATCGACTTCGCCTGGTTGTAGAAGCGTTCTCGTTCCAACGCGCTCCTGCCGATCAGGAAGTTGACGAACATCAGGATCTGCTCGTAGGTCGCTGGTGCACCGCTCATGTACTCGCCGGTGACACCTTGGTCGGTGTGGATCTTGATGCCAACACGCCCTCTAGTTCCACGTGCGCCGGGTTGGTAGAACTGCCCCATGGCGAAGCTAACGTCAGTAGCCAAGTCATACGTCGGGATGCGGTATCTAGAGAGTTCGATGCGTTCGATGATTGGCGCAGTGCTCATGGCGTAACTCCCATGTCGTGTTGTAGCAACATCGCTGGCAGCAGTTTACCGCACTGAGGCAGCGGTCTACTGTGATTCAACTCAGCCTCCCAGGCCGTGGAGTCTCGCCGACTTAGCGGCGCCCGAAGCAAAACATCTGCCAGTCGATTTAGTGCTCGGGCGTTACCCCTATACGCAGACCAAAGCGTTCCTGATAAACGCCTGCTCCGATGATGATCCACCACACCAGGTAGAGTATCGACAACACCGTGAATATCGGAGCTAAAGTGTCGATGAGCTCGTGGAACGGTTCCGTTAAGACCAGACCAATCAACGATACGATTGCGGCGATCCCGACAATTCGGGCCAATACCCGGTACGCGCCCGGTCGGAACTTCCTAGCCAACGCGAATCCGAGGACCAAGTATCCCAATAGGCCCGAAACGGAAGCCATCAACCTTGCGGCCCCAACAACGGATTGCATATGAATCGCGGCCGCTGTCGGGGACATCATCTGATCTGGGTTGGCAGGGGTTCCGATGCCGTGTTCAACCATCTGAGAAGTGACGTACGTAAATCCTTCAGCTATCAACAACAGAATCACGGCTAACATCACTCCGGCCAACCCGAACTTCACGAACGTGTCCAAAGCGCATTCGCTCTGTGCGGTCTGCCACATCACGATCAATCCCCACAGCAAAATCATCAGCGACACGGTGCCCAACAATGCCGCAAAACCAGCTAACAGCGGAGCGTCCGCAATGGCATCGACGTGCGCGTAAAGATCCGACGCGTCGCCCCCTCCAATCACGATTCCCGTCGTGATCAACGTTGACACGATGTACAAGGCTGAACCGATTATCAGCGCCAAGCCACCCACTCTAGCCACGGTAATCATTGACATTGCACTTCCTCCAAACAGCTTTGTTCCGATTCCCCAGTGACCGCGAACGAAACTTTACCACGCCACATTTGACAGTTCTAGTATCTACCTACCCACGACAGCGAAGAGCGACTTGTTGCTATCCGAGCTTTTGATTTGCGGATCAATGTTTTTGGCGAATAACGCGTCAATTAGCTCGGGTCGCTACACCCCGGTTGTTTGTTGCCGATCGCCGGGGCCGGGCTCCCACGTTTTGCCGATGGTACGGCGCAGCATCGCTGACACCCACGCGATATCATCGTCGCAGGACATGACACTCGCAATCCCCACGATGCCCATGAATGTATTAATCAACGGATCACCCACCGCCATAGGACGGGCCGTAGTTGAACACCTCGCCGACTCGGATCACAGTCTTCGACTCACATCGATGGCGCCTTACGACGAGCAGAATGTCATCGTATGCTCTCTCGAGCACGACGAAGCGACCGACGACTTGGTGGAGGGCATCGACGCCATCGTCAACGTCGGCTATCAGGACGAGGTTGAGATGCCTGTCAGCTTTCACCTCGACTACTACACCCGCCGCACCTACAACCTCCTATGGGCAGCATCGAACGCGGGTGTCAAGCGGGTCGTCAACCTGAGCACGCTTCGCTTGATGGAGGAGTATGAGGAGAATCTGGTCGTCACGGAGCTTTGGCGCAGCAAACCGTTGGCGAACGACATCAATCTGCTCTGCGCGCACCTCGTCGAAATCATCTGCAAGGAGTATGCGCGCGATCGCAAGCTGGAGGTCGTCAATCTGCGACTCGGTTGGCCGTTGGTCTTGGGTGGTAAAGGCGACATCGGCGACGACGTGGGCACCGCGGCACTATGCTCAGAAGACCTTGGACGCGCCGTGCTCGCGGCGCTGGAGGCGGATGTCGAGCCGTGGCAAGACATCCATATTCAATCGCTCGTGGCGAACCAGCGGTACACGACGGCAAGGGCAGCAGCGACGCTCGGGTTCTAGCTAGAACGCCTTACTCGGAGGCTCACTAAAGATGAAAGTTCTCATACTCGGCGGATGCGGAATGCTCGGGCCTTGGGTGGTCAAGGCGTTGAAGCACCGCCACGAAATCATCCTCACCGACATCAACCCGCCAGGAGACGAGTTCGATGGCGATTTCCGTCAGGTCAGTTCAGACGATCTCGACGGCGTTGTCGCGACCGCTGAAGGTTGCGACGCGATCATCAATCTCTCGGTCCTGCGTGAAGACCGCAAGTTAGCGTTCGACGTTAGCACGCGTGGCAACTACAACATGATGGAGGCTGCACGGGTGCATGGCATCGAGCGTGTCATCAACACTGGGCCCCACTTCCAACTGGTCGGCGAGACGTATGAGAACTGGGATTTCGACCTCAACCCCGACATGCCGCCGCAGTTCGGCACGAGATTGTACGCCCACTCGAAAGGTCTGGGTCAAGAGATCTGCCGTGTCTTCAGCGAGCAGTACGGCATCTACGTGATCACGATGCTCTACTACAACATGCGCCACACCTGGAACTGGGGCATGGGCAGAGGTATCCCGGAGGCCACCTACCACGAGGACATGACACCTTTCACCACCGCGTGGACTGATTGCGGAACGGCGATCCAAGCAGCCCTCGAAGTTCCGCTGGAGCGACTGCCCTCCCGTTGCGAGACATTCTTCACCTTCCCGGAAATACCGCACCACAAATTCAATAGCGAGAAGACGCGTCGAATCTTGGGCTGGGAGCCGCGCTACACCCTTGAGACGCTGTGGAACAAGGAGCCAATGACACCGCCAGATCATCTTCACGGGGCGTGGTAGACATGTAATCACCGGCGACGATTAGTTGTTGGTCTTTATTAGATTTCATTGACGGTATGCCGATAGTCCATTGAGAGGGGCCGTACAGATTTTCGTTCTATTCGGATGAGGGCAACGAACTTCCGTATATCCACGTTCGTCGGGATCGAAACCAAGCGAAGTTCTGGTTGCAGCCAGTGGTTTTGGCGAAAAACATTGGATTCAGCCACGCTGAACTGAACCGTGTCGAGCGCATAATAGAAAACAACGAGACTGTGACGCTAAAAAGATGGAATGAGCATCTCAACCGATAACCGAACTGAAGTATTGGCCAAGAACCTACACTTCGCTGACGAGTCTCTGACTGTGGAACTCGTCGATGGACGCACCATCACGGTCCCATTGAGTTGGTACCCCCGTCTCGTTCATGCGACGCAACAGGAGCGGGAAAACTGGGAGATGTTGCTCAACGGCGAAGGCTTCCATTGGCCCGATCTCAACGAGGATCTGAGCGTTGACGGTTTCATCAAAGGCCGGCCCTCCGGTGAGAGTAAGCGGTCATTCGCGCGTTGGCTCAAAGCGAAGCAAGAAGGGCGCGGCTTGACAATCGCCGAACTCAACGCTTACGACGAAGCACAAAGTCAGAGCCTAGCGCAGGTCGATTGAACCCAAATCCTCTGAGGAATGATGAAGACGGGTCGCGGTTTCCTGATCGTCGCAGGACTCCTCTACGCTTCTACTACTCCGAATTTGGTATTGGCATGAAGAAAGACAATCAGTGGCCCAGAATCGGTTGCGGGATACTGTTCCTGGTGATCGGTGTCTGGGTTCTGCTTTGGGCGTTTGACATTATCGAGTTGTCGCCACGCTACATCTGGATCCCGTTCGCAGTCGTGTTAGTCGCGCTGGGTTTGCGATTGCTTTTCGTAAAACGCAGATAAAGGATAAAGGTCAACGACGTAAACAATCGCTGAAGATACGTCGCCTCATCCCATCAAATCGCCTTCTTCGCTCATGACGGACATGAGGTTGCCGTCCGGGTCGCGGAAGAAGGCCATCCACAACGTGTAGTTCTCGGTCTGGTGGATGATGTGCGGCTCGGATTCGATAGTGACTCCGCGCGACGCTAGGTCCTTAGCGGCATCTTGGGCGGAATCGACTTGGAAGTAGATAACGGAGTTGCTGGCGTGCTCTGGGTTCTCAGGTTGATTGATGTACAGGCGAGTTCCGGCGCAATCGAAAAATGCCATCGGATTGGTGCCCGGAACTTGGAAAAGGAAGTCGATCCCGAGTGTGTCGCGATAGAACTCGACCGCCTTGTCAACATCGGTTACTGAAATCGAGATTTGACCAACGCCGTGTATCTTCATGTCTGTCGTCGTCCTTTGCCACTCAGGATCAGAGCTCTTTCATCTCCGTCAAGAGGTCTTCGACGGATGTCCTCGCATCGCCGAACAGCATCATCGTGTTCTCCATGTGGAATAGTTCGTTCTCAACACCGGCGAAACCGGATGCCATTGA
>JAAXHR010000322.1:0-335 GCA_012270805.1 Dehalococcoidia bacterium | reverse complement strand
TCGGCGCGTCTAAAGTCGTCGTTGATCTCGTCCAGGTCTTTCAACTCGTCGTATGGGACATCTGCTTCTGCGAGCAACACGTTCATGTGTCCGGGCATCCTGCCCGCGACCGGGTGAATTGCGTATCGGACCTGCGCCCCGCGCTCTTTGAGCATGTCGGCCAAGTCTCGGACTTGGTGCTGCGCTTGCGCCACGGCGAGACCGTATCCGGGCACGAAGATGACTGAATCGGCATATCCGAGGAGTATCGCAGCCTCAGTGGCGTTCACAGATCGTACCGGTCGATCCGCCGCGGCTGGGCCGGATGCCGCTCCACCAGTGGAGTCGGCGACTCC
>JAAXHR010000060.1 GCA_012270805.1 Dehalococcoidia bacterium | reverse complement strand
ATCACCAGAGCCCGCGTCGATTTCGATCGCTTCGCTCGCACCGTCCAAAGGCTGTTGCGCGCCGGCATCAGCGGCGATTCCGGATGGGGCTCTGCAGTCTTGGTTGCGCCACTATCTGCCAGCATTGGCACGGCGTTCAAAAGCGTTCACATCATGGGGATGTCCGAGGGAGGTTTGCCAAGGCCAGGTAGATCAGACCCACTCTTATCCGACGACCTGCGGCGTCGATTGGATGGCGATGGCTCTTGGTTGTCAACCAAGCGCGAGAAATTGGAGTACCAACACTGCGAGTTCAACATGGCCCTCGACTGCGCGCCATTCAGGCGCCTTTACTGGAACAGGGCCATCCTCGGCGCGACTAACGAAGCGTATCCCTCGCCATGGTTCGTCGAAGAAATCTTGAATAGCCGCAACGAGACAAACGTGCCAGTTAAGCACCTGATGGATCCTGAATCCGATTGGGTCGAATCAGTCACGATGCTATCCGATTTGGGCTTATCAAGCTTCGAAGCGTCTTCAGACTACGAATTCGCACTCGAAGATGTTGCCAGGCGATCGCAAAACGAAACTGATCTTAGAGCGTTGATTAACGAGCCGCGCAACCGAGCACTGGCACGTGGCAAATGCACCGTAAAATCGCGGAAATCTGCAATTTTCGGACCATTTGACGGAAAAATACCGACATATATCGTGGATCCGACAGAGACCTTTAGCACCTCAGCAAGCGCACTTCAGAGCTACGCCGAATGTCCGTATCGGTACTTCTTGGCACATGAACTTAACGCGGACGAGCGCATCGATCCGGAAGAAGCCTTGACGCTGTCGGATCTCGACAAAGGAATACTCGTCCACTCCATCTTGGAGGAGTTCTTCTCAAGGTTCGGTATCGACGCATCCGATGAGGGACTAGAGCATCTGATGGATATTTCAAATGAAGTGTGTGACCGATTCTTACGGGAGGAGTACATCGGCTCCGCCTCCATTTTCGAGCTCGAAAGAGTCAACCTTCTACGACAGTTGAGCCATTGGCACCGCAACAATTTAGACGTCTTGGACGGGTACGAAGGCGAGTTGATGACTGAACGACGGTTTGGATATGAGGATGACAGACTCGGTCACCTTGCCTTGATGAGTGGTCTCCCGGTTAGACTTCGCGGCAAAATCGACTTGATCGCGGTTTCGAAATCTAGCGAACGAGCATTGGTTCTTGATTTCAAATCTGGGAATTCTGGCAGATATACCGACATTGACAAAGATGTCACTGCGTCTGGAACGAAGCTCCAACTACCTATCTACTCTTTGATGGCACGAGAAATTATCGGCGCTGATATCGATGTCAGCGCTGCGTACTGGTTCGTGTTTCACGACAAAAGTATTCGAACTCGGCCTAAATCTCCTGTCAACATTGAATCGGCTAGGAAGCGTTTCGCGTCGGTGATCGAAACTATCGTAGGCGGGATCCACAAAGGCAATTTCCCGGCCCGACCGGGCGACCGATACGCTTACGGTGATGGCCCGCCTTGGAAAAACTGCAAGCACTGTGCGTATTCGGACGCCTGCACGACGGATCGTCTGATTTTGTGGGACCGGAAAAAATCCGCTCCTGAACTTTTCGATTATGTGTCGTTGGCAGAAGGTGAACCAGCGTGACCATCCAAGAATGGCAGACGGGATCAGACGCCGACACCTTATCTGTCCTGACTAGCGAGCTCGATGCCAGCATCTATGTAGAGGCTGGTGCTGGTACTGGTAAAACCTATTCTCTTGTCCAACGCATCGTATCGCTCCTCAGAAACGGTGTCGACATCGAGGAGATCGTAGCAATCACCTTCACACGCGCCGCGGCTTCCGAACTACGCTCTCGAATCCGCGGGGAATTGGAGCTGATCCGCTCTGAAAACCCAACGGACGAAAGAATCAAATCTGCCCTTGACGGCATCGACACCGCCGCGTTTCAGACCATCGACTCGCTTGTCTATTCACTCTTGATGGAACACCCGCTTGAGGCAGGCCTGCCACCAGTGATCGAGATACAAGACGACTTCGCTCAAAATCAGATGTTCCGTGAACGATGGCGCCAATGGATCGTCGATCGCCTGGACCAAGACGATAGTTTTTCCAAATCGCTTTCTACCGCAATACGCCTTGAACTCAAGAACCCATTCGGCGTAATCAACGACCTCGCAAGAGCGATGAACGATAAACACGGAGAGTTGCTGTCCACAGATTTTCCGGTGCTCTGCAGGATTGGGCTAAAGACAATAGCTGATCTCAAGGAATCAATCACCCATCTCGAAGTTCTGATCGATTCATGCATAGACCCTAGTGATCGCCTCTGTGTTCTTCTCGCTGATGCGGTCGGTTGGTACACAGAAAACATCGCCGATAGGGACATAGAGACTGAAGACGAAGCAGAGGACGTGCTATCGACTTGGTCCGGTAGATCGCCAGGCAACGTTGGCAGCAGTGCGAATTGGGGTGGTGCAAAATCCAAAGCCGAGGCTGTCGCCGCGCTGAAGGCGATTCCTGCCATGATTCAGACCGTATTCGATGCTTCACGGGCCACCGTAACGTATGAGCTGTACCAACATGCCGCCGATTTCGTCAGCACCTTAGTTGAAGAACGCCGAAGCACCGGAACCGTGTCCTATTACGACGCCATCATCTGGCTGATCGCGATGCTAGAAAATCACGATGATGTACGTCGTCGGATCCAACGGCGTTATCGCCGCATCCTGGTGGACGAATTCCAAGATACCGACCCTAACCAGGTTCGCTTAGTCCATCTGTTGACCATCCCGCCCGGAAGTGACCAAATAACGCCTGGATCACTCTTTGTCGTCGGCGACCCGAAACAGTCCATATACCGGTTCCGCGGTGCCCAAGTCGAGGTCAGTCAGGGCGTGAGAGAAGAAATCGCCACGGCTGATACCAACGGCAGGCACTTGAAGCTCAGAGAAAACCGTCGTTCCACTAGACCAATCATCGACTGGGTTAACCACGTCTTCGGAGAATTGATGCCCTCCGAAGTTGGCCAAGCCGCCTGGATCCCTCTTGAAGTAGCCAAGGATGTAGCTGCTCCTAACCGACTCGGAGCCGTCTATCACTACGGCGAACCAATGGAAGAGGGGAATCTTACAGAAGTACGCGAAGCTGATGCTGTGGCCGTAGCCAACATCGCCCGCGCGGTCTGTGCTGGGGCACTCCAAGTCAGAGACCGACAAAACGAGGAAACTAGAGCATCGCAGCCGGGAGACCTCACGATCCTCACCCGCACACGGACAAGTTGGGAGATATATACGCGACAACTCGACGAAATGGATCTCCCGTACTCCGCAGAAATCGGCAGTGCGGCGGTCCTCGAAACTCAAGAAATCCGAGACATCGTCAATTGCCTTACCGCAATTGACGATCCATCTGATCAACCGGCAACGATCGGCGCGCTCAAATCAACTCACTTCGGGTGTAGCGATGTCGATCTTTACGCGTGGGCGAAGTCTGGTGGGAGTTTCAGCTGTACCGCTGAATTCCCGGCCGACGAAGACTCTAGCGTAGTCGGCGATGCCATGCGCACCCTCCGCAGATACCACGTACTACGCGATGAGTTGCAGCCGGCAGTACTTGCCGAGCGGTTTCTCCGCGAGCGTCAGGCCCGAGAACTGATGTATCTCGCTACCGACCCGGCGCAGGGGCTACGCCGCCTTGACCTCGTAGTCGAATTGATGCGTAGATTCAGCGAAGACGGGGCTGCTTCCCTCAGAGAATGTCTCGTGACTCTGAGCCAACTCAAAGAAAACGACGATTCTCTGCGCGAAGAACCGTCCCTCGAGTTCGATCACGGCAAAATCCGAATCATGACCATGCATGCGTCGAAGGGTCTGGAATTTCCAATCGTGTTGCTAGCCGATCTTTGCGGTAGGCCCAGCAGTGGCAGCGACCACCTTCTAGTCGACCAACGGTCGGATGACCACCGTCGCATCGGCGTACGGTTGGGCGGAGCACAGGGTGCATATTTTGAAGCCGGTTACTACGACGAATTAATGCACCACAACGAAAAAGCAGGCGACCTCGAGAGAACGAGGTTGCTTTATGTTGCCGCCACACGAGCCCGCGATCACTTGATCGTCAGCAGATACTGCAAACAGAGCGACGCCGATGTAGTAGCCGCCCGATTTAAAGACATTGTCAGCACTAACAGTTCGCTTTGGTCACCTGTCCCACAAGAGTGGAACACGTTGGTGTACCATCCACTCGTTGCCCCCGAATCATCACAGCAGTCTTACGCTATCGAAGACCGCAGTACTTGGCACAAGCGCTACTGCGAAGTCATGGAATCGGCTTCCAAACGACCATGGCTTTCTCCCAGCGAGTTGAAATCTTCGAGCATCGCCAGTTCGCACGAGGCGATAGATGACAAGCCCGACTTCCAACGAATCCTTGATCCGGATGTCCCAATCAGGCGAGGTCGCGCCGCAACAAGCATCGGAAGTGCAGTACACGCAGCAACCCAAAGAGCCCTCGAAATGCCGTACCGGGACATCGCAGCCATCGCCCGGGTCGAAGCCGAGAAACATCGCGTGCCCGAGAGTGGTGAGGAGATCGAACGATTGACGTTGGCGACGCTCAACATGCCACTGTTAAAACGAGTTGCCAACTTGAACCGAAATGACATCTGGGTCGAAATACCAGTAGCCGTTCCTATGTCGGACAGAGACGGCTCAATCGCGGTTATCGAAGGACGAGTCGACCTGATTTACCGATGCGATGACGGAACGTTCGGAATTGCCGACTTCAAGACCGATCGCACCTTCAATCGATCGATCGACGAAATGGCTGAACCGTACGTTCCGCAACTTGGAGTTTACGCATACGCGGTTCAAACGGTTACCGGCATTCCAGTGTCAGAAGCCAGCATACTTTTTTCCCGTCTGGCTGCCGATCGACAAGGTGAAGGCGAATATCGCTTGCCCGATGTAAAAACTGCAATGGAATTGGCGTTAAAGTTGGCTTCAACGCACTGACGAATCGTTCCAACGGACGATATTCAAACTAGGGAAGCGGTCGAAAGATGGAACTCCTCAAAGGCAAAAAAGCACTCATAACAGGTTCGCGACGTGGTATCGGCGCTGGCATCGCCCGCGTCTTCGCTGAAAATGGTGCCGATGTCGGCATCAACGATATCGAACGAGATGAAACCGCGGAAAGCATCATCGCCGAAGTCAATGCGATGGGCCGTGTGGCAAGCTGGCACAGAGCCGACATCGGAAACACCGACGATCGCACCCGAATGTTCGATGAATTCCTCGAAACTCACGGGCAGATCGACATCCTAGTGAACAACGCCGTCGCATCCGCCGATCCGCACTTCGTCAACATCACAGAAGAATTCTGGGACTTCCTTGTTGGACACGCCCTTAAGGGATACCTGTTCTGTTCCCAAAGAGCCGTTCACGAAATGATCAAACAGGGCAGTGGCGGACGCATTATCTCTATCTCCAGCGTTCACAGCTATCGGGCGTGGCCTCAGGACACCGTCTACGGCATCGTTAAAGCAGGACTCAATCGAATGGCCCTCAGCATGGCGGTTGACCTTGCTGGCACGGGTATCACCTCAAACTGCGTAGCACCCGGGTACATCGACAGCCGAGTCCTTCCGCCGGAATTAGAGCACACACGCGGCCAATTGGAAGGATACGTAGACTACGCCCGCGATTACATACCCAACCGCCGTGGCGGAGTACCTCGCGACATCGCCAACGCCTGCCTTTTCCTCGCATCTGACCTCGGCGACTACGTTAACGGGCAAACAATCACCGTGGATGGGGGATTCCTAGCTGGCGGTGTCCCACCTGAATCTGTTCCTTTGGAGCCCGGAATGCCCGGCGCCATCGAGTAAAAAAACCATCGATCTATCTCAACATCCGAGGCTGCAATTGGATTCAATACTTCACCACATCGAAAACAACGTTGACCGCTCGCTAGAAACGCTGTTTACGCTGGTCCGGCAACCTAGTGTCTCTGCGCAGCGCCTTGGTTTTGACAAGGCGCCAGAGTTGATGGTCAAGATTTTCACCGAACATGGCTTCGAAGCTGAAATCATCCCAACTCCAAACAACGGCCTTCCGTCAGTCTACGGGTACGCTCCAGCATCTATTGACGCATTTCGTCGCGCACAGTCGGCCGCAGGTGTCGGTAGACCGTCCGCAGAGCCGCCGACGTTACTGCTCTACGTCCACTACGATGTCCAACCCATCGATCCCATCGAACTTTGGGAGACCGATCCATTCGAACCGACCCGCAAGGGCGACCGACTGTACGGCCGGGGAATGTCTGACGACAAAGGCAACATAGTTGCACGCCTCGCCGTGATTAACGCATTTCGAGAGGAATGGGGTGGTCTGCCGTGCAACGTGAAGATCTTTGCGGAAGGTGAGGAAGAATCGGGTTCACCAAACCTTCCCGGACTGATCGCCGAGAACGCGGATAAGCTCACCGCCGACGCTTGTATCTGGGAGGGCGGAGGTCGTAACGCTCAAAACCGGCCCGTCATATATCTCGGTCTCAAGGGTGTTCTAGCGGTTGAGATGTCAGTCTCGTTGCTTAAAGGTGATGCCCATTCCTCGTATGCGACCGTGCTACCATCGGCGACTTGGACGTTGATCAACGCTCTGAACTCGATCAAGGATACAACGGATGATCGGATTCTGATCGAAGGCTTTTACGATGATGTTCGAGAGTCGACGGCCGAGGAAGATCTCGCATTGGCGGATCTGCCCGACGACTCTGATGAATGGCGCGAAACATTTGGGAATGAAACCTTCGTTGCGGGTCTCGGCTCAGAAGACCTGCCGCGTAAACACCTGTTCTTGCCGACCGCGAATGTCGCGGGTCTCGACGCGGGTTATCAAGGTGATGGAATGAAAACTGTTCTACCGGCCAAGGCCAGCGCGAAGATGGACTTTCGCCTTGTCCCAGACATGCGACCGGACGACATTTTTGACAAGATACGACGCCACTTGGACCGCCACGGCTTCGAGAACGTTGATCTAAACCTGATAAGTGGCGTTCATCCGTTCCGGACCGACATGTCATCGAAATGGGCCCGAATGGCGATCAAAACCTCTGAAGAGACATACGGAAAACGAGCCGTCATCTATCCCAACATTGCTGGTTCAGGCCCAATGTACGACTTCGGTAATGTCTTGAACATTCCGATAACCTCCGCTGGTATCGATCACCCCGCACACAAAATCCACGCTCCGAACGAGAACATAACCGTTGAGGATTTCGTTCTGGGTGCAAAGAACATAGCGCGGTTAACACAAAGATTTGCGGGGGAGTGGGGTTATGCTCAGAGCGGGCGAGCATCTCTGGTTGACTAGAATCTGTAAATGCCGAGTAGCTAAGAACCAATCGGAGTCCAACGAAAATTGGCCATCATTGAACCCACTCCTGATCACGTCCTCGACTCCGTAACCATCGAGAAGCTCAAGACCGTCAACTCCACCGCGGTCGTCGATATCTTGGCTCGTAACGGACACGATCCGCGATACGTCTACATGGCCAATATCAAAACGATGAATTCGGGTGTCCGACTGGTGGCTCGCGCGATCACCGTGCGTTTCCTACCGGCGCGCCCTGATCTCATGGCCGAGAAGCCTGGCGGGGAGGAATCGCCGGAATATGCGGCATTTGAACTCGGTGGTCCCGGCGACGTCATTGTTATGGAATCGATGCGAACCAAATGGATGTCCATTGGGGGAGACATCAAATTCCTCCGTTTGAAACAGCGCGGCATCGACGGATTAGTCTGTGACGGGGGCATTAGGGACATGCATACGGTCAAAGACTACGGCATCGCTCTTTACGGTTATGACAAGACCTCCAGCCTCGGAACCCGCGTCGGCACTCCCTACTCCACCAACGACGCCATCAACTGCGATGGCGTCCTCGTCAAACCGGGCGACTACATCGTGGCAGACGATGACGGCGTAGTGTGTATCCCGCGAGTAGTCGCGCCTGACATCGCACAAAAGGCGATCGAATACGACGACTTGGAAGAGTGGATACGAGCCCGCCTAGACCGCGAAAATCTTACTCCCGGTAAATACTATCCGCCTGATGATGCCGTAATTGCTCAATATCGATCTGAGCGCGAGGCGTCTTAGAAACAGGTCACCGATAGTTATCAGTCAATCAACGGCGATTTCGATGCTCATTCCGTCATACGCGTACTGGATATCCAAACCGTCGTTCATTTCTGGGTCGCGTAGCCGAGCATTCATCTCGTAGTGATGAATGCCATGCGCAGCATCAGTCAAGTAGGTACGTCGGGGGCGGATGATCTTCGCATAGTCCACCGCCTGTTCCATCGTCAAATGGGAGCGGTGAGTGCGTTCGGTTCTCAAAGCGTCGATCACTAGCGTATCGACACCTGCGATCTGTTCCAAGATTTCGTCAGGCACCCTGGAAGCATCGGAAATGTATGCCATATCTCCGATCCGGTAGCCGTTACACGAGTAGTTGGGACCGTGAGGCACCTCCAGAGGGATCACGTTTGTGCCGATAACATCAAATGGCTCAGCGTCGATTGTTCGAAAATCCAGGATCGCTACTGTCCCACCACTAGTCATCTGCGTCCTATCTACGAGGTAGTACGCCGTTTTGGACACGATCTCCAAATCCTCGTCACGCAAATAGACTGGAATCCGAGCATCTCGACCTCTCGCTAACAGGGCCGCATGTTCATCCCCCCGAGCGAACCGCATCATGTTTGTCCAGTCCCGCAAATCATCCAAACCACCAGCAGAGTCTGCATGAGCGTGCGTCAAAATCACCGCGTTCAATGACCGGATTGCATGCTTAGGAAACCATTCGATCGCCGCCTGATAAAAGAATTTACCCGCGTCAATCATTATGTTCACCGGTGGCCCGTCATCCTGCTCGCGCTGAATGACGATGCCAGTGTTGCGCCGACGGTTCTTGGAACCCGGGCGCATCGCATCCATGCAGACCAGACAAGTCGGCGGGTCGGCCGTCAGACACGTCACACGAGGTATGCCTTCGGACGTTCCGGTGCCGAGAAAAAGGACCGTCGCCTTGGAGTTCGAATTCGGCATTATTTCAGGGTACGATGCGAAACAACGTCAATCGCATACAGTCCGATTATCCTTGAAGATTGTTGCACAGACTGACTTCAGGTATGACATTCCGTTGATCACTAACAAATCCGACCTCATCGCATCCATTGACGAAGAGTTCGAGGGCGTCATTCCCGACCACGATTCACCAAACCATGCCGCGCTTGGGTTTGCACTCGGCGCGTCACTCGGTGTCCTGCAGCCCGAAACATTTGACGATGCGACACAGGCTGCGTCCAAGCAAATCATCGGCACGATCGGTGAGCCTGATCATGTTGTGTTCCTGCTTCTCGATGGCTTCGGCATGAATTTTGTGGACACGTTGCCAGAAGATTCATACGTTCGTAAACACACTGCGTTAACGATGTGTTCAACGCTTCCGACATCGACCGGTCCCAATCTGATGTCGCTCGCGACTGGTAGATGGCCTGGCACCCACGGGAATTTAGGCTGGGACGTTCATATACCGCGACTGGGAGAGAGGATCCAACCCTTGCCTTGGAGGTTGACACGGACCGGCCAGTCGTTGGAGGAAGTCGGGTTCAGTCCGCTGGAGATGCTATTCGCGCCACCGATACCGTTTAGAGAATTAGGTGCCTTCACCTTTGTGGTAGACGCGGCCCTGGCAGCGTCTACCACCACATCGATGTACGGCCAGACCTCTACGCTTGGATACTCGATTGATGGTGACCCGATCAGCGAGATATGCGCAAAGGTGCTCAATGTGATCGAACGTGCTCCCGGCAAGTCATTCACATATGTCTACTGGACTGAGGTTGACAGTGCCGCGCACTCCTATGGCGAGACACACCCAATTACAAGATCCGCGGTGCGTCGTGCAGTTGCGCTCGCGGAGACGCTCGGGACCGAACTGGCGGGCAAAGCCAGATTCCTCGCCACCGCGGATCACGGCCATCTCGACAGCCCAGCCGAAGTCTGGACAACCCTAACCCCATCTGCACCTTTGAGCCAGCACTTAACCTGCGTACCAGCCGGAGAGCCTCGGACTCTTTTCTTTCACACGAAACCTGGTTCGGGCGAACTCTTTCAAGACCTGTTCGATGCTGGTTTGGGTGAGCGCTTCACTCTGATGCGGAGCGAAGATGCGATCGAAATGGGTCTTTTCGGACCTACTAACTTCATCTCAGAAGCCGCCCGAGATCGCATGGGCGATTTCTTCGCCTTGTCACGCGGCAGATGGTCAATCTACGCGTCGGATTCTGAAGAGGGACCGACTTTACAATCGATGCATGGTGGCATTACGACCGCCGAGAGTATCGTGCCACTGATCGTGGCCTAAATCCAGAAGAGCAGGTGAACAATGCCCATTCGCGGAAATCTAAAGAAGCGACTTCAAGCTGGAGAAACGGTTGTGGGGCCGTTTGTCATCGTCCCATCGGTGACGATGATTGATACGTTGGGGTACTCGGGCATGGATTTCTGCATCATCGACACGGAGCACGGTCCGATATCGCAAGAATCCGCTACCGATTTGGTGATCGCGGCTCAGGGTGTTGGTGTTGCTCCCATCATTCGAGTTGGCGACAACGACGAACGCTTGATACTCCGGGCGTTGGATATCGGTTCGGAAGGAGTGCAGGTACCGCAGATCAACTCGATCCCTGACGCCGAATCGGTTGTCCATGCCGCCAAGTACGCGCCTCTCGGCGAACGCGGTCTCTCCATCTTCACTCGCGCCGGCAACTACTTCGAGAATGACGGCGAAGGTCACACTGACCGTCAAAACGACGAAACTATGACGGTCGTCCACATCGAGGGCAAACGCGGACTCGACAACCTCGAGCAGATCATGACCGTCGACGGCATTGACGTTTTGTTCCTTGGTCCCTATGACATCTCACAGTCGCTCGGATATCCCGGGGATGTCCGTAACCCAATCGTCGAGACTGCGCTACGTGAAGCTACCGCCAAAGCTCGTGCCCAAGGCAGAGCAGTCGGATCGTACGCCAAAGACGTCGAGATGGGCAAATGGCTGATCGACTTGGGCATCCAGTACATCTCGATCAATGTCGATGCGATTATCTATCGCCAAGCCTGTGAGGCAATTGTCACTTCCCTAAAAGGTTGAATCAACTCTTAGATCGCCCCATTCGTGTTATGGAGCGGGTTAAGACCTTACCTAATCTGTTGCTTCGACCTGAGCATTCGCCAGATGCCTACTATCACTAATAAACTCCCGACGACCATTGCGGCGATCGGGATTCCTACCTGACCAAAACCGAACATCGTTACCGGACCGATAAGGAAGATCAAAGCTCCAATTGCGATAATCCACATGGAACCCTCTTTCTGTGCTTTTGC
>JAAXHR010000139.1:4265-9120 GCA_012270805.1 Dehalococcoidia bacterium | reverse complement strand
AACGGTGACACTCACTTGGGCGGTGACGATTTCGACACCCGCTTGGTCGAACACTTGGTCGACGAATTCAAGAAAAAGGAATATATGGATCCAAGCACGGATCCTTCAGCGGCGCAAAGACTTCGATTGGCGGCGGAAGAGGCCAAAATTGAGCTCTCGTCGGTCACCAGCGCCGAGATCAATCTTCCGTTCATCTCGGCAGATCAGAGCGGTCCGAAACACCTTGTCGAAGCGTTGACGCGCGCGAAGCTGGAAGCGCTGACTGCTGATCTCGTGGAAAAAACCGTTGAACCGTGTCGGAACGCATTGCGCGACGCTGGCGTTGCTGCTGGAGACATCGATGATGTGATTCTCGCAGGCGGCATGACGCGTATGCCGGCGGTCATAAATCGTGTAAAGGAGATTTTCGGCAAGGAGCCGAACCGGTCGATAAACCCTGATGAGGTCGTAGCACTCGGCGCCGCGCTTCAGGCTGGAGTATTGCAAGGCGATGTGTCTGGCATCCTATTGCTTGATGTCACTCCTTTGACTTGGGGCATCGAAACATTGGGCGGCGTTCGCACCGAGTTGATATCGCGGAACACGACGATCCCGACATCGAAATCCGACACATTCACAACCGCGGCGGACGGACAGTCTTCGGTCGAAATCCACGTGTTGCAAGGCGAGCGCCCGATGGCGGCTGACAACACATCGGTTGGTCGTTTCACGCTGGATGGAATCGCACCGGCACCGCGCGGAGTTCCTCAGGTCGAAGTGTCGTTCGACATCGATGCCAACGGCATCATTACGGTGACGGCGAAAGACAAGGCGACGCAACGCGAGCAACACATAACGGTTACCGGGCGTTCGGGAATGTCTGAGGATGAGATCAAAGCAAAGGTGAAGGAAGCAGAAGAGAACGCCGAGTCCGATCGTCTGCGGCGAGAGTCCGTTGACGCAAGGAACCTCGCCGAGTCGACAGCCTATCAGGCCGACAAACTAATCGAGGAACACGGCGAGAGATTACCCGAGGACATCAAGTCAGACATTCAATCGAAAGCGTCCGAGGTGCGTAACGTGCTCGCTGACGAAAACGCGGATCCTGAGCGTGTAAAGACGGCATCTGAAGCGTTGCAGCAGGCGATGATGGCGGCTGGCCAGCACATCCACGCTGGTGCGGCTACGGGCGCAACGCCCGGGACTGGCGGCGATGGTGGCCCCAGCGCCGATACTCCTCCCGACGATGACACCGTCGAGGGGCGTTTCCGGGAGGTTTAGATCGCTGATTGACTCTCAACTAACCTCTCTACCGGGCAAATCGGTAGAGGGGTTCTTCGATTCTTTGCGCCCGCGAAGTTACCACTGATAACGGTGTGCATCACAGGCCGAATTTGGGGAAGATTTGGTTGCGGATTGCGTTGATGGCCAGTTGGTTGTGGTTGCTGATTTCGAAGCGGATGTCGGGGTCGATGCGGTATTCGCCTTGATCGCGGAAGGTTGGCATGTTGGAGAGGGAGGTGTAGGTGTCAGGAATTTCATCAGGGAGGGCTTGATCGGCCATGGTTGCAAGGTCCATGGTCCATGCGCGGGCTACGGCGGTCATGTCGTAGCCTCCGCCTCCGACCGAGATCCACGGAATGTTGAGTTCTTCGGCAAGTCGGGCAAATTTCTGAACGGCTAGGTTGTGGCCTTGAGTTGTGAGAGATAGATGGGCGAGTGGATCGTTGCGATGCGTGTCGATGCCGAGTTGAGTGAAGATCAGGTCGGCATCAAAGGCGCGCGCCAAGTCGGGGACAACGGCATCGAAGGCTTGGTGCCAAAGTTCGTCGTCTGTGTACGGAGCGAGGGGGATGTTGACGCTGTATCCGTCGCCATCGCCAGTGCCGGTTTCGTCAGGGTTGCCAGTTCCGGGAAAGAGCCACTGCCCAGATTCGTGGATCGAGACAGTCATCGCTCGTTCAGTATCGTAGAGCCCGGCTTGGACGCCATCGCCGTGGTGGACATCGATGTCGACGTAGAAGACGCGGAGGCCTTGGTCGATGAGATGTTTGATGGCGATCACGGCGTCGTTGAATATGCCGAAGCCGGACGCGCGGTCACTCATGGCATGGTGGTGCATACCGCCCGCGGGGACGAAGGCGTTTTTGGTTTGGCCGTTGAGGACGCGTTCAGCGGCGAGCATGACACCTCCGGCCGCGAGTGTAGCGTGTCGGAACATGCCTGGGCGCGGAGGATTATCACCCGGGCCGAAGCCGAATTGATGCATCGCCGGGACGATGGCACCGGCATCGATTGCTTTGACGACTTCGATGTAGTCGGAGTCGTGGAATTTGGCGATCTCGTCGTCGGTTGCGAGGCGGGGCGATTCGGTGGCGATGCTTTCGGAGTCGAGGAGTCCGACGCTACACATGAGTTCGTGCATGTGCATCAGTCTTATTGGACGCATCGGGTGCGTCGGACTGAGAACGTGTTGCGACTGCTCGTGCGAGTAGATGAACGATGTGGTCGGGTTCGCAGAAGGCATCACGGATTGATGTTACCGCGAGCAGGATGCATCAGGTTTTGAACCTTCGGTACATCATGGCCACGACGCCGAGTCCGAGGAGGAGGAAAACGATGATGGCGCTGGGTTTAACTTGCGGCCATTCGTCGTCGGGGCCTGGAACAAAGTAGGGGACGCGAGTCGGAGGCGGCGTGAGAAAAACGACTGTTGGCCGTGGAGCCACGGTGGCTTGCGGCGCGCGGGTTGCTTGTGGCTCTTGTTGGATGTCGGTCTTCCGGACTTCGACAGGCTCTTGTCGGGAACTATCTGTTTCGGATTGTTCGAGCGTGCCAGTTTTGACGGTCGGCAAGCCGGGAATAGTTGGTGGCAGGTCTCGTTGGATATCGACTTGGGTTTCGACGGACGAAACTGAACGGAGCCCCCATTCGTTGCGCCAACCGTTTTCGATTTGAGCCAAGGAGCCGCCGTAGACAGCGAACATGGCGTCGTCGATCTCTTTGCCCGAGTTGAGTTCAGATAGGAACTTGCCGATCGATTCAGGGCCGTAGTTTTCGATGAGGTATCCGACGAAGTCGGTGGATTGAGTGTAGAAATTGCCGATATCTCGGCGCAGCCCCGGTATGGTGTTCATCGTGGCGAATTCGCTGACGTTGCCGGATCGAGCAATCGGCTGGAATCTTCGTAGCGATTCGCTTCGGTTGCCGGTCTCCCAATAGCTGGCGTTTCCTTCGTTGAGCCATGCTGGTGCGGAGGTTGCGTAAGGAGATGTGAGGGTGCGTCCGAAGATGAGGTGTGTGAGTTCGTGGATGAGCGTTCGAGAGGATGGCGACGACATTATTGTGAGGTCGTATTCGTCGTATGCGAAACCGCCGAAGTAGTGGCCTTCGGTAGCAGCCCTGCTGATGGTCGGCCCATGGAGTGTGAGTTCTCGGAGGTTTGGGAAGATGACGGCGCGGAATTGCGGCAGGTCGTCAACGCCTAGTGCAGCGCTGATTTCCGGGAGTCGCGATGTTGTTTGTGAATGGAGGTTTTCGATTGCTCGGTCGTTGATTCCGTAGTAGATGATTTCGAGCCGGCCGTCGCTAACCCGCCGCCAATCGTGGGCGTCGTCGATGTGTTCTACGTGGTATGTCTTCGATGTGTATATTTCGCCGTCGACGGTGGTGAACTCGAATCGGATGTCGAATATCGTGCCAGGTGGGAAGTATGAGGGCGATCGGACATCGATCTCTCCAGTTCCGCGAACGCTCGTGTCTTGGGTGAAATCGACATAGGAATAAGAGTGGATAGTCTCTCGACCGTGGGGCCGCACCCAGAACCGCCCTTCTTTGATTTCGGCGTCGATGTCGGTTTCGATCCAGACAGTGATTTTGTCGCCGAGGATGACGTTGTGTGTGACGATTTCGTTGTCTGTACGTCGTGCGAACTGGGCCGAGATGCTAGTCGCGTTGAGCAAGACGAGAGCAAACGCGGCGATAAGGCCGATCAGCAGGGATGACGTGATGGCTTGCGATGTGCGAGAGTTAGTCAATGATTGGCGTGGGAATGTACGTCGGATGCTGCCGTGCCAGGATGAAAGCGGCTAATTCTTAATACGCTTCGGCGGTCACCACAGATTTTATCCTCGGTGCTGTAGAGTGATTTCAGTCAGAGAATCCGAATAAAGAAAGGCGATCAAATGCGTTACTACCAGGCCCGTTGCGGAGATGAGGCCCATGTTGGCGTTGAGGCTGAAGAGGGTGTGGTCACGGACTTGACATCGATCACTGCGGAGGCGGATTCGACGTTGAGTTTGTTCAAGGCGGCGCATCTTGGCGGCGTCGGGATCGATGATGTTGCAATGAGGATCTTGGAGCGTGGCGGTGGTGATGAAGTATCGGTTGAAGAGCTCTGTCAGAGTGGGGATATTTTGCCGCCGATATTCGCACCGGAGGTCTGGGCATTCGGGGTTACGTACATGGACAGCATGAGGGAGCGGCAGGCGGAGAGCGGATCGCCGGATGTTTATGCGCTGGTGTACAACGCGGATCGTCCAGAGGCGTTTTTCAAATCAACAGCAGAGCGGTTGGTATCGCCTGGCGACGCGTTGGGGATCCGTGGAGATTCCGAGTGGGATGTCCCGGAGCCAGAGTTGGCGTTCGTTCTGTATGAGGGAGAGATCGTGGCTTACACGGTCGGGAACGATATGAGCAGCCGTTCGATCGAGGGCGCGAATCCGCTATATCTACCCCAGGCGAAGGTTTACGATCGGTCTTGTGCGATTGGACCGTGTATTGCTACGCCGGATGTTGTCGGGGATTCACAGTCATTGGATGTCGGGTTGAAGATTCAGCGGGACGGCGAGGTTGCGTTCGAAGGATCGGCAAACAC
>JAAXHR010000139.1:0-4149 GCA_012270805.1 Dehalococcoidia bacterium | reverse complement strand
GAGTTCACGTTGGCCGAAGGTGATCTGGTGAGTATTTCGATCGACAAGATCGGGACGTTGGTAAATCCTGTAGTTGAAGTGTAGGCGCTTGCCTCGGGGTGAGCGGTTGCGCGTTGGCCCTTGACCGTGTGGGGCATGTAGCTCTCGCGAAACTCGCTTCGCGAGAAGGGTGCTGGTGTTGCGGTTAAGATTAGAGATTGCGTTGTGCAGGGGCGTTAGCTGTGTTGTATCGAGAAATCGAGGTTCTCTTGACTCAAACCGCAGAAAAACTTGGGGAATCAGCGGAAACGGATGTCGATGCGGCTTTCGTGCAGGAATTCGCGCGGAAGGTTCGTGAAAATGTGCAGCGTGTTTTCGTGGGTAAGGACGAGGCGATTGAACTCGCGATCATCGCCATGTTAGGGCGTGGTCACGTGTTGCTGGAGGATGTGCCGGGTACGGGAAAGACGACGTTGGCGAAAACGATCGCGGCCTCGTTGGGCCTGGATTTCAAGCGTGTGCAGTTCACACCAGACCTTGTGCCGTCGGATGTGCTCGGAGTGAACATCTACAACGCTGGGACCAGCGAATTCGAGTTCAAGTCGGGTCCGATCTTCACGCAGATTCTGCTGGCGGACGAGATCAACCGGGCTACACCTCGAACACAGTCGGCGTTGCTGGAGGCGATGCAGGAGCAGCAGGTATCGATCGATGGAGTGACGATGGCGCTGAGTTCGCCGTTTCTGGTTTTGGCGACGTTGAATCCGGTCGAGATGGAAGGAACGTTCATGTTGCCGGAGGCTCAGCTGGACCGGTTCTTGTTAAAGCTGTCGATCGGATATCCGTCGGACGATGAAGAAGCTCGGATGTTGCGGCGTTTCCAGACGGGTGATGCGGCGTTGTCGGTAGGAGTTTGCGCGTCGGCAGAGGACGTAGAACGTGCGCGCGACGTCGTTGAGCAAGTTCGAATAGCGGACCATGTGCGCGAGTATTTAGTTTCGATAGTGCGGGCGACTCGAAACAATGCGCAGATACGGCTTGGTGCAAGCCCGCGCGGCTCGTTGGCGCTGCAGCACGCGGCACAGGCTCGTGCAGCGATCAACGGTCGCGAATATGTGATGCCGGACGACATCAAGGCCTTGGCGGCACCAGTGTTGTCGCACCGGGTGGTTTTGGAGTCGAGTATGCAGATGAGGCGTCGGGACGCGTCGCAGATCATCGACGATGTTGTGTCGCAGGTACCGGTGCCAATAGAAAGGTGAGATGTATCGCCTCACCCCCGGTCCAAGCCCAGGGCAGGTTCTAACCTTCTCCCACGAAGGTGCATTAGCGTACCCTCCCCTTGATGCCCAAGCGGGAATTGAAGGGATTTTTGATCAGTCGTCGGGATCCCTGCGTCCCCTCCGCTTTGCGAAAGGGATCAGTAAGGATGAATTGCGCTGAATAGAGGCGTTGACATGATGATTAATCCAGTGATCAGGACGTTTCGTGAGAAGCGGACGAAGGATTTGCGGGCTCCCGATGTTATCGGCGAGCTTTTCATGTTGTTGATGCTGGTGGTGATAGCTGTTGGGGCCGGTACGGGTTCGGCACTGGTGGTTGCGTTGGGAACGACAGCGTTTGTGATCTCGGCAGGGGGAACGTTGTGGTCGAAGCTGTCGCTGGCGGAGGTGGCGTATGGTGCTCAGCCATCTGACACCCACGCGTTCGTGGGCGATGAGGTCGAGATTGTGATGACCTTGGAAAACCGGAAGCCGTTGCCGATTCCGTGGGTTCAACTGATCGAGTTTTTGCCGACTGGCTTGTTGCCGCTGAGTGACGAGGGGGTGAAGCGTCGGGCGTACGCGGGTGGAAGCGAAATTGTAGAGACGACGAGTCTTGCGGGTTACGAGCGGGTGCGGTTCCGGCACCGGGTCAGGGCCCATCATCGCGGGCACTACTCGATCGGTCCGACGGAGTTGCGGAGCGGCGACCTTTTCGGGTTGTTTGGGACGGTTCGGCGCGACTCGCGATCGTTGCAAGGTGTGACGGTTTATCCGCGTATCGTGCCATTGGACGGTTGGGAGTTGCCGGCGGCGAAACCGATGGGCGACACACTCAGTCGGAACACGTTGCTGGATGACCCGTCACGACCTCGGAGCGTCCGAGACTACCGTCCGGGGGATCCTCTGAAGCGGATTGATTGGAAATTGAGTGCGAAGCGGGATGAGTTGACGGTTCGGACCTACGATCAGAGCGTGAGCAACGACGTAGTAGTGATGATGGAGTCGCGGACAGTGGACTACGCGTGGCATGGTTACAAGTACGACGTTTTGGAGTCGGCGGTGACAGGTACGGCATCGATCGCAGTGAGGTGTGCTGATCTGGGTTATCGGGTCGGATTGGTGGCGAACGGTGTGCGTCCAACGCGCGGGGTGATGGCGGCGATTACACCGGGAGATGGTCCGCATCACGTGCGGACGATACTCGAGGCGCTGTCGTTCGTTCAGCCATTGTCCTTAACCTCGTTGGAGACATTGGCGGTAGATCGTGGCGCACATGCGATCACCAGTGGTTCTTCGTTGATATTGGTCGCGGGGTTTTTGACGGAGCCGGTGGTAGCGTATCTGCACCACTCGCAGCAAGCGGGGCACCGGGTGTCGATCGCCTGGGTCGGGCGTGAGCAGCCGCCTCGAGTGACGGGGATACGAGTTGTGGATGCTCGCGAGATATTCAAGATCGATGAGGATGTCGAGGAGCTGTTGATGTCGGTTGTGGACCAGCAGATAGAGATGAACGCCCGGATGAATGCTCCAGTCCGAGAATACGACAGTGTCTGATTGGCGCAATCAGATAGTGTTCACCGCGATCGCGGTGGCAGAGAGTGTGATCGTATTCACGATCATCGCAGTGATCAGCGCGGGATTGAGTCTGGATTATCCGCCGTTGCACTGGGGTACGGTGCTGCTTTTGTATCTGACTGGAATGGTTACGTCTTGGATCGTGGGTGGCTTGCGCGGCAGTCTGGTCACGGTTGCGTTGATCTACGGGACAGCCGGACTGATGATGATATATGCGGCGGTCGCGACGACGCGACTCGGCGACGGATTCAATTTTGACCTGCCGTGGATATATCACCTTTTCAACCGTGATCTGACAGGAGAGTCGGTTGCTTCACTGGTGATCGCGTTGATCGTGAGTTTGGTGATTTGGCGTCGCACGTCGACGATCGTGCGGGATGACAGTGATGCTCCAGATCACTTGAAGCGGATCTTCAAGCGCGGCTTGGTGATACTGGCGGTGGGTTTGATCGTCGACGAGTTTGTGTCGGAACCGATCGGGTTGGCACAGCTGCTGATTCCGTATTTCATCGCAACGCTGGGCGGAATGGCGGTCGCGCGTTTGCCGAACGATTCTCCGGTGGCTGGCAAGTGGATGCGGATCATCGTTGTGGCGTTGGGAGCGTTTCTCGGGACGGGATTGGTGGCAGGTTTCTTCGGGGGACGGTACGGCTATGCGGGGTTGAACGCGCTCTGGGTTCTGTGGGGTTGGACGGTTGACGCGATCTTGTTCGTCTTGCGGTACCCGCTGTTGGCGATCGGTTGGGTGATCGCCAAGATCATCGAGTTCTTGCAGTCGTTCTTGGGCGCAGAGCCCCCGGAACAGGAGCAGGAGCAGGGTCAAGGGCAACGTCCGGAGTTCCCAGAACGGGAAGCGACGGAAGCGGCAGACAGCGCGTGGGTTGAAACCGTGCTGGAGATATTGCAGTGGCCCCTGACGTTCCTGTTGCTGTTTGTGGTGCTGATAGTTGTGGCGCTGGCGTATCGGCGGATCGTAAGGCGGTTGAACCGGGACGATGGAATCGAGCGTGAGACGATCCGTGACGAGGTGGAGGAGGTGACGTATTTCGACCTGTTGAAAGGGTTGCTGCCTGACTGGATGACGCGCAGAGGGACGCCGCGACATCTTTGGAACTACCCCGACGACCCCGGCATCAAGGAGGTCTTCATCCTATATTTCGAGACGTTGGAGATCGCCTTGGAGCGAGGTTGGGAGTTCAACTCGCGATTGACGCCGAATGAGCGTCAGCCAGAGTTGGCATTGTTTTTGAACGGCGCGCCTATCGACGACATCACGTCGCGCTTCAACGCGGCTTGCTACGGGAATGTACCTACGGAAGTGTCATTAGTG
>JAAXHR010000293.1 GCA_012270805.1 Dehalococcoidia bacterium | reverse complement strand
CTTAAGTGAAGCATGGGGCGTGAAGTTCCCAGATGCGGAACCGAAAGGCGTTCGTGAGATATTCGAAGCGATGCGCGATGGCAAGATTAAAGCCGCGATCGTGATGGCCGATGGACTCAACCACACCGCACGGCAGTTGGGAGACGTGCAAGCAGCTTTAAGTAGGCTCGAAACTCTGGTAGTCTCCTCCGTTTTTGACAACGAAATAACCGCGAATGCCGATATCGTCTTCCCGGCCGCGCCGTTTTCTGAGCAGACCTCTACAGTGACGAATCTGGAGTCGCGTGTCCAACTAATCCGCCAAGCAAGCGAATCTAGATTCGAGGAGATGGCGGCGTGGGAAGTTTTCGTCGGGTTGGCAAAAGCGATGGGCGCATCCGATTTCGATTACACTTCGTCGAGTGAAGTCTTTGATGCCATATGCGTCACGATCCCTGAGTATTCAGGTCTGAGCCACGATGCTTTGGCAAATGGAGGAAAAATCGTAAGCCCTCCAGATGTCGCATCGGTGAAACCAACTTTCGAAATCAACAAACCCGATTTCAACACGCTCGCCGTCAACGGCATGTACTATGCTCCCGGACGAGTATTGCACCAGCCTGAGCGCGAAATCACTCTTTCGGAGCGTAACTACTTGAACGTGATCGATCGCGTTGAGGTGATTGAAATACATGAAGATGATGCTGCATCATTAGGCGTTTCGGACGACGATTCAGTGCTGATTAAGGACTACAACGGCACGAAAGTTGCTGAAGGCGTTGCAAACATCACCAACACGATGCGCGGTATCGTAAGCAGCACGACCCTGTTTGCAGAATTGGCGACATACATGGAAGATTGTGAACACCCGGACCCTTCACCAACAGTCCCGGGTCTTGACGTTCGATCAGTTACAGTTGAGGTTGTGGCAAAGGCGGCGATGCCAGAGTTGGCGAACGTCTGACGCTACTGCTGGCAATCACCGTGAAAGGTTGAAGCTTCTAACAGAGGGTTTAGAATCTTGTAATGTGACCGTTCGTTTATAGAGGTTGCGCGGAGGCGCGGCAGGCAAAGAATTAACAGAGAAACGGAGCTCAAATAATGGCACATCCCATTGATGTTAACGACGCCGATTTCCAATCTGAAGTGCTATCTTCCGATATCCCAGTACTTGTGGACTTTTGGGCCGAATGGTGCGGACCTTGCAAGATGGTCGCACCGGTTGTCGAGAAGCTGGCAAACGATTATGAGGGCGTCGTAAAGTTCGCCAAAGTTGACGTAGATCAGAACCCGGGACTGTCGGGCACGTATGGCGTGCGCAGCATCCCGACGCTTTTGATCTTTAGAGACGGTAGCCCAGTGGAGCAGGTCGTCGGCGCAGTGCCTGAGAGCGTCTTGAAGGACAAGCTTCAGAGCGTCCTTCAGATGGCCGCTTGATCTATCGCATCCCAAAGCATCTGCTTTCCGAAAGGACGGTTCACTGAACCGTCCTTTCGATTTGTTGACGGGTGTGAGTACGCGATTAAGAAGCTTTTTCGCTTTAATATCGTGATAGGACGACCGCGTGGGAGTGGATGGGTCCCGGTGGGCTTCACGGACTTCAAATCCGCTGGCGTGCATCCTTCGATGTGCGCGGAGGGTTCGACTCCCTTGCACTCCCGCCACGCAANNTAGGGGATTCCGGAATCGAAGTCTCCAGGATGGCACTCGGATGCTGGCCGTTCGCTGGCGGAAGAGTGTGGGGTCCGCAAGACGACAACGACTCGATTGCCGCAGTGCACGCGTCCCTCGATGCCGGCGTCAACTTCTTCGACACGGCCGAGGGCTATTCCGACGATGCCAACTCCGAAGAGGTGCTCGGGCGGGCATTGATGGGAAGGCGCGCCGATGCCGTGATAGCGACCAAGATCGGCAATACGAACCTACATCCGTCTGTCGTCGCCGAACACTGCGAAGCCAGCCTC
>JAAXHR010000035.1 GCA_012270805.1 Dehalococcoidia bacterium | reverse complement strand
CAACATCTCGCGCAGCGACCTCGGCGATGCGACCGCGACCTTCGCAGCCGAACTACCGGAGCCGATCTTGACCGTGTGAACATCTGCGCCGACATGCAGGAAGAGATCCTCATCTGTCCGGTCATCACCCGTCGCTAATTCAAAATCGAACGGACCGAAACGCTCCAAGACCAAGTCATAAGCTCGCGCCTTTGTAAGTCCTTGCTGTCGTATCTCCACAACCTTCGAACCGTGCAAAACCTGCACTGGCTGCCCTCGTAACGTGTTCTCCAACACCGACACCAGTTCTAACGCCTGCCAGTTACCCAACGTCTCCTCCGTCTGACGGTAGTGCCAAGCCAAGGCGGTCTCCTTCTCCTCGATCCGCGAACCAGGCGTGCGATCCACATAATCCTCCAACAACCCCAACACGTCAGATTTCCAACTCGTATCGAGCACTCCCAGCAACTGCCACTTCTTTTCCCCAGCACCCTTCATCCATGCACCATGCTCGGCGATGAGGTCGATCGGGCAGTCGTCGAACCATTCACCTAGTGTCTGGTGGTCACGACCACTGTTGATGAATACCTTGACATCGCTCCGTTCACCGAAATCTCGAAGAATACCGAGAATCTCATCCGTCGGCGTCGCATCCTCATACCGATCGACAAACTCACGCAACGAGCCATCGTAGTCCAACATTACGAGCGACGCGCCCGCAGTCTGGAAATCGTTCGCCAACGACTCTGCCAAAACCGAAGATTGCAGCATCGGTGGTGCCCCCGTCTGCTCAGTCTCGGTCGCTTCCAAAGAGCTCATGAAATCTCTTACCCAGCGATGAACGTCGTTCTGTAGCACCCGACTGTGCATCGGCATCATCCGCTCGTTGCGCTCTCCGAGACTCATCTCCAGGGCTCGTTCCAGCTGATTTACCGTGCCTTCGATGTCCCAAGGATTGACGCGCAACGCTTCTCCCAACTCGCTTACCGCACCTGCAAACTCGCTGATAACCAACGCGCCACCACCATCGTCGCGGCAAACCACATACTCCTTCGCCACCAAGTTCAGCCCATCGCGCACCGGCGACACGAAACAAACGTCCGCGACACGGTATAAAGCGCACAATTCTTCCTGCGTCACGGTCTGATACAGATAGTTGATGGGACTCAGCAGCGGCGAACCATAGATACCGTTTATCTCACTCACCCGTCGCTCAACTTCGTTCTTGAGGTTTTGGTATGCATCGATCCCAGCTCGGGTCGGAACTGCGAGTTGCAAAAACAGGACCCTTTCCGCCCACCGCGGAGATCGCTCCAAGAGCCGTTCAAAAGCTTGCAGCTTCAGCAACAGGCCCTTCGTATAGTCGAGACGGTCGACTCCCAAGATCACCTGCCGATCGCCGATGTTCCGCTTCAACTGCGTAAGGTATCGCTCAGCACCCAGCGAATACGCCTTCGCCCTAAACTCATCGGTATCGATCCCCAAAGGATGTGCTTCCACTCGAACATTGTGGTCCCGCATCCTGACCGTGCCTGATTGCGACTCGATGCCCAAAATGCGGCGCACGCTGCGAAGGTAGTTGTACGTGTAGTCATACGTGTGCATCCCGATGAGATCAGCGCCCAGCAGCCCGCGCAGGATCTCGACGCGTTGCGGCAAAATCCGGAACGTCTCATCCGCAGGAAAAGGTATGTGGAGGAAAAACCCGATGCGGACATCCAATCCGCGGTCCCGCAACATCTTGGGCAGCAGCATCAGGTGATAGTCATGGACCCATACCGCGTCGCCCGGTTCCGCCAAGTCGCAGATCACATCCGCAAAACGTTGATTCACCCGACGGTACGCCTCGAACTGCTCCGGAACGAATGAGCCGAACTCTGTGAAGTAGTGGAACAACGGCCAAACCGCATCGTTCGAGTACCCCTCGTAGTAGTAGTCGTAGTCTTCTGGATCGATATCTACCGGCACGAGATTGTGCTCGGTCAACTGTCGCCTGACACCATCGTCTGGTTCCGCGCCCGGGTATCCGACCCACAACCCACCGGAACTTTCATGTAAAGGCCGTAGCCCGGTCACCAGACCACCAACGCTATGAGTCAGTGTCTGCTCGCATGTGTCAGGATCGACGCCGATAGTTACCGGAAGCCGGTTCGACACTAGAATCGGGCGTCTCATCGAGAGTCCTCTGGTGTCGCAGTCGGTATCGAGATACCATCCACTCGATCAGCCGCCGGAAATCGCCGGCACGAAATGCACTTCGGTATCCGGTTCGAGCGGCTGCAGCAAGCCTTGCCGCGTGGCAGCGTAGCCGACCACGGCTGCAAGGCCCGGTTTCAAGCGACCGTCCTGCAAGAGATGATCCGAAATCCCCGGGTACGCCTCTTCAAGGTTCTTGACCACCTCTCCCAATGTCGCTCCCGCAACATCCAACTCGCCTTTGCCGCCCGCGAGCCGGCGCAACTCATACGGTAAAAACACCTTCGCCATGATTCGCGACCCTC
>JAAXHR010000011.1 GCA_012270805.1 Dehalococcoidia bacterium | reverse complement strand
GGGGGTCATGCCGAAGAGGGTCATGATGCGATGTTTGAGCATTGCTCGCGCCAGGTTGCGCCAAGATTGAGAGAGGGTCGGCGGAGGCAAGGGTGCTGGAGTTGGAGTGTGGTCTGGTTGATCGGCTTCTTCACTCGATGCGGTTTCGGTTGTCTCGGTTGTTACTTCGTTTCGGGGTTCATCAGGTCCGTAGACGGATTTTTCGAATGCTTCGATGATGCGGCGCGCGTCGCCGTATCGCATGGTCATGTCGGCGATTTCGGTGGCGAATTCGCGGGCTGACACGTGGGATGGCTTTCGATATCCGAGAAGTGAGGCGACGCGGACGAATTGGGAGTAAGCGCGGATGGGAGCGGGTTGTCCTCGGAGGTTCCAGCGCCAGAGGAATACTGCAATTAGGACGATGAGGATGATGGACGTGGCGACTGCGGTGGGCATCAGGGGGACTTCGAATGGCAGCAATTCCTGGTCGGTTTCGGCGGGTTGGAAGCGGCCGGCAAGGCGTAGTTCTTGCTCTAGCAGCGCGAGCTCATCCAAGTCTTCGAGATATTCGAGGTAGTCGGGGTCGAATTCGGCGGAACCAGGTAGTCCGGGCGGGATGTCGGAGGTGGGTGTCGTGGGCACGAGGATGTTGCGTGGAACGGCGGGTCTGCCGGGCGTGACCTCAACATCGATCCATCCGTATGGCGGGGCGAAGATCTGGGTCCATCCGTGGCGATTGCGGTCGCGAATGAGGAACTGTCCTTGGTCGGGCACGTATTCGCCAGCGCTCCACCCTGCGATCATGCGAGCTGGTACTCCGACGGATCGGAGCATGACAGTGGCTGCTGAACCGTAGTATTGGCTGTAGCCTTTGCGTTTCGTCGCGTCGCAGCTCGGGAATTCGGACGGGCATGGCTCATTGATGGTCTCGAATAGGAAGTAGTAGATGCCGTCGTCGCGGGGTCCGGGGCCTTCTATCTCGAGTGAGTAGACCTGTTGCTGTAAGAATCGCTTTATCGCCATGGTCTTTTCCCAAGGCGTTACCGCTCCGGCGTCAGCGACGACTTGATTCGCGAGGGCGCGAACCTCGTCGGGAAGTGTTTGGGGCAGTTGGAGATAGCGATCGGCGATCCAGCTTGGGTAGTCGTCAGTCGAATTAGCTAGTTCCGGTGTCTCGGCAGTGGAGATGTAGGTGGTGACGCTGTATTGCTGGTTCTCCTGAAGGATTTCATCGAAGGTCACGGTGTTCTGCTCGGTGGGCCCTCTGCGTGCGATTCGCATGAGGTTTGCATTAGTGCCATCGGCGTCGGCTAAGACGCGGTAGCTAAATGTTTGCCAATCGATACCGGATCGCCGGAGGTCCATTTCTTCGATGTCGTCAGCAGTGATTCTGAAGCGTGTGGTATCTGGTCGGTTGGTCGAGCCTAAGGGGTCTAGGTCGGAGATTGCCAAGGATTCGAGGTTTTCAGGTGAGATTACGAGTTCGAGTCTTCTGGGACCTGCTCCGTTGTTTAATTCGGATGCAATGCGGAGTATCTGCGTTGATACGCGGATTCCGACCGTTTCTGGCGTGTCGTTGGAACCGTTTAGCATCTGGTCGAGGGATTCGTCGGAGATGGCGAAGGTGATGTCGACGAGTTCTCCGGATCTGGTCAGATGGATGTCTTCGAGAGAGCTCGCGGTGATGGTGAATGTGATTTGCTCTTCGATGTTGTATTCGGGATCCACGTTAGATTGCATCTGCCGAATGACGGAGTTTACTTCGTCAAAGGTCATTGCTGGTTGGGTGTTCAAGGTGAAGGGAGGTCTATCGTTGGCGGTGTCTGGAGGTGAGTAGATGGGGGAATCGGACGCCAACTTCATTAATCGTTCGCGGAGCATGAATGCGAATTCCCGAAGGTCTTCAGGCAGTTCGGCGAGTTTGGCTGGGCTGCCAGCGAGTGGGACATCCCAGCTGAGGGGTTCAAGAATTTCGACATCGGCTTGGTAGTCAAGTACGTGAACGGCTGCGGCGGGGATCACACGGTTGGTTCTGCCAA
Source organism: Dehalococcoidia bacterium (assembly GCA_012270805.1). Classification (GTDB taxonomy): domain Bacteria; phylum Chloroflexota; class Dehalococcoidia; order Lucifugimonadales; family Lucifugimonadaceae; genus Bin127. Next base: position 4,509 of record JAAXHR010000011.1, on the reverse strand, counting down.
GGAGTTCGACGGAAATGTCGGCGCGTTGCCTCTCGTCGATATCGATTTCATTCGGGCTGGCGAGGAGTTTAGTGCCGGCGTCCGCGGGAAGAGAGACGCTGGGAGCGGTTATCCATCCTTGCGACGAGTATTCCTGATATACGCGGGACGGGTGCAACTTTGCGTAGCGGGAGCGGATCCACATTACGGGATCGTCGGTGAGTTCGATGCCGCCTTGGAACGGGAGCACCGCATTAGGGGAGTAGATCTGGTCGTCATCGCCGCTTGGAACGCCGGCGAGCAGTCGTTCGGCGACGTCCCGGAATTGGGTGAAAGGGTCGAGGAAGATGGTGTTCCACCGGACGCTGAGGGTCTCGGAGCGCGGGACGAACATCGGGGCGAGTGCGGCGACAATTATGACGACGATACCGAGGATCAGTCCGTCACGTGCGGCGATCCATCGTGCTTCCTTGGGGAAGGTGAGTCCAGATTTTCGCCACTGGTCGATTCTTGAGACGGCAACGAGGTGTGAGAAGAGCGCGACTGCGGCGAGCATGAAGAGATAGAAGGTCTGCTCGTGAAGTCCGATGCGATGACTGAGGTTGGTTAGGAGCGCGGTGCCGAGTATTGCGGCTGGAACCCATGGGCTGTTGAACTTGAAGGTTAGGAGCGTGACTACGTATGACGTGATCCATGTCACGGTCATCATGATCATTGCGAATGGGATTTGGTCGCCGCTGACGCCGCCGTTGATGGCGATGTCGAGCCAGAGTTCGAAGCGATCGTAGACATCGTAAGCGCGCGCGATGATGTTGGTGCCCTCGGCATTTAGCGAGGATTGCCAGAAGACGATGATGACGCCAGCGATGAGGAATATGGCTGATTTGATGGGGATCGACAATTTGTCCAAGACGCTGTTACTGCGGAAACGCACTCGGGTCATAAAGAAGGCGATTACGGCGGCGATGAGGGCGGTCGGGACGATGTTTGGGAGTTCGCCCCAGTTAGCGAGTTGGACCGACCATCCGACCATGGCGAGCATCCATGCGAGGAGGCCGAGAGCGATCCAGTCGCTGATAGGGATGTCGGCGAGGAATGCGCGTCGCATCAGACGGCGACGCATGAGACGACGGGACCTAGCCGATCTTGTAGAACGGTCTAAGATGCTGCCGAGTTCTGCGGTTGCGGTGGTCACGCGTCGTTGGTGATGGTAACGGATTGAGATGGTGGTTGATGTAGTTGTGAGATGTTGCTGGAGTAGAGGGCCGAGATACGGGCGGCTGCGGCATCGGCATCGGCAGTTGTGCCGAGGGCATCGGTGATGTCGTCGCCGTGGTAGATGCGATAGGTTGTGATGCCGGCCATCGAGAGGCGTGGGAATACGGATGCGTTGGATTCGCCCCCGAAGGATTCGCGGTCGAGGACGATGCAGATAACTTGGATGCCCCGTCTTCGAAGGACACCGAGGGCGTCGATCCAGTTTCCTTCGCCTGATGCGGTGATGACAACTACTGTCGAGCTGACAAAGAGTTCTCGTTCTAGGACGGCGAGGGTCTCCAAAATAGGGACGGAGCCGGTTGGTTTGGACGCGGCGATGTGACGGAGGATGTTCTCGCGGTGGGATGCGGTGTGATCCGGCATCGCGAGTAGGGAGTTGGAGCCGTGTGAGATGTATCCGACTTCGGTGAAGGTGCGGGTGTATTTGTCGATGATGGATGCGGCGATGGTTGCTCCGTATTCATCGGTGGAGTCTTTGCCTTCGCCGGCTTGGGCTTCGATGTGTTGATCGAATATGACCCACATCTCGCCAGCGGAGCCTTGATCGAACTGCTTGACCATTAGTTCGCCGGTTCGGGCTGTGGTTAGCCAGTGGATACGACCGATGGGGTCGCCGTCGGCGTATTCGCGTACGGAGGCGACATCGGTGGATAGGAGGTGCATACGGTGGCGACGGGAGTGCCCATCAGCGAGGAGGACGCGGGAGACGGCGATGTCTGGTATGGGTAGGACTCGTGGGTAGACGAGGACTTTATCTACTCCTTCGAACTCGATGTCGCGGGGGAAGAGGTTGAACGGGTCGGTGGCACGGATGACGAGTGGGCCGAGGTCGTATTCACCGCGCTGAGTCAGGGGTGCTTCCATGTCGACGCGTTTGAAGGTGACCATCAGGCCGAAGCTGGTGACCTCGCGGAACTCGACGTCTGGGAGGGTTGTTTTGTCTTCGACTTCGACCCAGGCTTTGGGTGCGCCGTTTGAGTTTTGAATGATGATGCGTTCGGTGAGAGTGTCTCCAACGGAGAAGGGGCCGGTTGGGCGGTTTACGCTGGCTCTCATGTTGATGGCACCAACTCGGGACCAGACCCAAGAGATGGCGATGAGGATGAGGAGCAGGTATGCGAGGCGCATGGAGAGGTCGAAACCGGTCGCTACGGTGTTGACCAGTTTCGCGCCGATCACGAAGATGATGGCGAGGAGCATCCGATGGCGTACGGCGTTGCTCCAGATCGCGCTTATGAGACTCCGGTTTTCGTTGCGGCTGGCGATGCCGTGTCCGATCTTTGGAAGGGTGACTTGCACGAGTTACGGAGCCTATATGTGGGTTGTTGATGTCAGTTGGTGGCGGTCGCGGCTACTCTTCCGCCCCCGGCGCCAGGGACTGCGGCCTGCTCCATGGCTTCGTTCACGATCGTGCTCTGGTTGACGCCTCTCATACGCGCGGATGGTGAGAGCAGAACGCGGTGGGACATCACGGGTACGGCGATAGCTTTTACATCGTCGGGTATGACGTAGTCTCGCCCTTGGAGCATGGCGTATGCTTTGGCACCCTTCATCATATTGATGCTGGCGCGCGGCGATACTCCGAGTGTGGTGTCGGGGTGGCTGCGGGTGGCGGTCGCGATTTCGACGATATATTGCTTGATGAGCTCGTCGATGTATAAGGTTTCGGCGTATTGCTGGAGGACGATAATATCGTTTGCGGTGCAACTGGATGTTAGAAGGTCGATGGGATCGGTGGCCTCTCGGCCATCCATGATTGCGACTTCCTCGCGCGGATCCGGATATCCGAGGGAGATTCGCATGAAGAACCGATCAAGCTGGGCTTCGGGTAACGGAAAGGTGCCTTCGTACTCGATGGGATTTTGAGTCGCAATGACCATGAATGGACTGGGCAGGGCGTGTGTGATGCCTTCAACGGTGACCTGCTGCTCGCCCATCGCTTCGAGTAGTGCGGACTGGGTCTTAGGTGTGGCGCGATTGATCTCGTCGGCGAGGACGACTTGCGCCATTACGGGTCCGGGGCGGTACTCGAATTGGCCGATCTGCTGGTTGTATACGGATGCGCCAGTGACATCGCTGGGCAAGAGGTCGGGAGTGAATTGGACGCGTTTGAAGTCGCAGCCAGTGGTGATGGCGACGGAGCGTGCAAGCATGGTCTTGCCGACACCGGGGACGTCTTCGATGAGGATGTGTCCGCGGCTCAGGAGGGCGACGATAGCGAGCCGCACGGAGGGATCTTTGCCTATGATCACTCGTCCCACGTTATCGACGATGCGGTCGATGGTGTCGGCATGATCCTGGTTGATGGTTGATTCTGCGACGGCGGTTGAGGGTGTTGTCAAGCGTTGGGACCTTTCGATTATCGGGGATGATCGGGGGATGCGACGATGGTGGTTCTATCTGACCCTTGAGTTAAGTATTAATTCAATCGTAGACTGCGCCAAATATAGCATCAAATCGTAATATCACTCCCCGCGAGGCTGTCTTCTGATAGATTGTGGTCGTCAACTCGGGCCGAGTCACACGAATCGACATGACGCAATACGAATCAGAGTTCGGATCGGTTTCTAAAGTTGACGGTTCGAAACGCGACGTGAGGCAGCTTCATGTGGGGGACAATCTTGAGGTGATGCGGGGGTTGGATTCGGAGTCGGTTGATCTGGTTTACCTTGATCCGCCGTTCAATTCGAATAAAAACTACAAGATCGTGTTTCGTGGACCTGCGGGGTTGAAAGCTAAAGCTCATCTCCCAGCGTTTGAGGACGTATGGATCTGGGACGATGTATCAGAGGCGTTGTTTGGAGAGACGGTCTGCGAACATCGCCGTGAAGCCATCGCCGATACGGTGACTGGGTTATTGAAGGTGGTTGGTCGTGACCGCTTGATGGCGTATCTGGTGAACATGACGCCTCGTCTCGTTGAGATTCATCGTCTGCTCAGGTCTACCGGAAGCGTGTATCTGCACTGCGATCCAACTGCAAGTCACTACCTCAAGGTAATCATGGACGCGGTTTTCGGTCGTGATAACTTTCGCAACGAGATCGTTTGGTGTTACCGTGGCGGTGGTGTGCCACGCCGGAACTTCGCGCGCAAGCATGACGTGATACTTCGGTATTCGAAGAGCGATGTCTACACGTTCAATCCGCAATACGGGGAGTATTCCGATGCCTCAAAGGCGCTGGTCAATGCGCGTGGGGGCATAAGCATCGATGGGCGGAAGCGCGACCTTGAGCGAGGCGCACACATGTCGGA
>JAAXHR010000241.1:8941-9892 GCA_012270805.1 Dehalococcoidia bacterium | reverse complement strand
ATCATCGGGTTTACTTTGCTCTTGGAAACCAAATTCATCAGCTTCGCCAACAGCACTCCAGTGATAGTGGCGGTTGCGAATGCGAAAAGACCAAGCACGAATATACCCAGCGTTTCGGGTTGCAGGAAGATCGATCCGGGCATTGTGGCACCCACCGACAGCCCCAAAATGACGATCGTAGCGTTCATCAGAGCATTCTCAGACACGTCGGCAAGTCGCGGAACTACTGCAGAAACCTTGATCAGGTTGCCCAGCATCAGCATCCCGATGAGGGGAGATGCCGACGGTACCAATACGCTCACCACGATAGTCGTGATGATGGGAAATAGAATCAGCGATCGGCGTGAAACCGGTTCGCCCGAATACTCCATACGGATTTGGCGTTCGCTCTTAGTCGTCAGGAGTTTTATCAGCGGTGGTTGAATTATCGGCACCAATGCCATGTAGGAATACGCTGCGACCGCAGTTGCACCGACAATGTCGCGCACCTCGACATGCGGGAGTGCCTCTCCCAATTCCCGCATCCGTGTTGCGATAAATATCGTCGTCGGACCATCCGCGCCTCCGATGATCCCGATCGAAGCGGCTTCGAGCAGTCCGAAATCGAACCAACCAAGTGCGCCAAGTATCAGTGCGCCAACCAGAGCGAAAAACACTCCTGCCTGCGCTCCAGCACCTAGCAATAATGTCTTGGGGTTGGAAAGCATCGGCGAAAAATCGGTCGCAGTACCAACACCCAGGAAGATTAGCAACGGGAAGATGTCCGATTCCAATCCCACCGTCTGAAACGTCCGGAGAATACCTGTAGGCTCGCCCTCTCCACCCTCGCGGATGAACTCGCCAAGCGGAAGATTGGCGAATAGTATCCCCATCGAAATGGGAACGAGAAGCAACGGCTCTTTGCGTTTCGCAACACCTACGTACAGCAACACCACAGCGATCACCCACATT
>JAAXHR010000241.1:0-8908 GCA_012270805.1 Dehalococcoidia bacterium | reverse complement strand
AGCACTCCTTCGCCGGACATCCCTTACTCGAACTCCACTAACGACTGGCCATGTTGCACCGACTCGTCGGCCGCGACATGGACTTGAGAAACAACACCATCGCGCGGTGCTGCGATGGCGTTTTCCATCTTCATCGACTCAAGCACGACGATCGATTGACCTCGTTGGACGTTGTCACCGACCGATACGTTGACTCTGATGATTCGTCCAGGCATCGGCGCGCGAACGACATCTTGGTTGTCAGAAGCCGCGGCAGATGCGGGACGGGCTCTTTCCATTGGTCGACGACGCGGTGCTTGACGGGATGCCGAGCGTTGAGATCTAGACTCGGTCGATTGAAGCGGTTCAACATCAGGAAGCTCAACCTCGAATTCGACGCCATCCACCACCACAGTTATCGGTGACGCTGAGATATCGCCAACTTCGACTTCGTACGTGACGCCTTCGACGGTGATGTGGTAGCGATCGGTCATCGCCATCCCCTGCCGAGCTGTTTCGCGCGCTGCCTGCCTCTTCCATCGGTCAGCCACGCGTCGTAAGTTGAGTTTGAAGCGTTGACCGCGATTCGCGTTTCTCCGCTGACACTGGTTTCTTCGGATCTCCGGGACAAGGCAATCGCCACCGCGATCGCTGCAGCCCGTTTGGCTCCACTTGAAGTTTCGTCAACAGCAACTTGATCGGCAGTGGATTGATCAGAAGATTCTGTCGTCAAGGCTGTTTTGGCGGCTGCTTCTCTCTTGCGCAGATACGCGTCCGTCAACGCCATCAAGCGGACGGACAGTGCCAAAATGATGAGCACGACCGATGTCATGCCCATCCCAATCCCGCTTACCTGCAGGCCGTCGTATATCGGTTCAAAATCCAACTTCGTTCTTGGGCAGACGTTTAGTCGCTAGATTCTTCGAGCACTTCAACGGTAGCTACGATCTCAGTTTTTTCGCCGAAATCTACGTAGACGATTTCATCGCCGCTGCTCGCGTTCGAGGGACGCGCTAAATGAACATTGTAGGTTTCGCCAGCGACCTTAAAGTCCGTCGAGTACGTATTTGCAGGTTCTTGCAGTGGAGCGTTGCCTATGATGTGGTTGAATTCCCGCGCCAATTCCTGTGCCTGCTCGACTTCAATCAAGTCAAATACGACCTCCGAACCAGGAGCTCTTTGTACAACGCTTGGAAGGTCCGCAGAAATCACCGAAGCGATCTTGGCGTATCCTCCGGTCGGTTGTCGATCCGCTAGCAGGATGATGGGTTTGCCGTCGGCTGGCACTTGCACGGCCCCCATGTAGGCCGGATCCGAAACGATGTCATGTTTACCGTCAATTGCTGGAATTTCGGCACCATCCAACCTTGCTCCTTGGCGGTCGGTCAGGTTGCTTACGACGAACTGAGACTCGAAGAATATCGACTTTGAAGCATCATCGAAAGCATCGAATTGAGGTCCGGCGATGACTCTTATCGGTTGGCCGGCTCCGTGAAACGCGGGTGCCACCGAGGCTGGACGTGTCGTACCTGCAGATGGTCTTTCGTTTCCGTCCGTTTCTTCACCAATTGGCAGAATATCTCCGGATGACAAAGCTCGTCCACCCAAACCACCTATCCCAGAGGCGACATGTGTCGATCGGGAACTCAAGACTGATGGGACATCTAAGCCGCCGGCGACAGCGACATACGCATACAAACCTGCCATGGGAGCCGAGACGCTTAACACCGCATGCGCGGGCACAATCAGTGTTTCCCAAACCGGAACGTTGAATCCATCAATGTCAACAGAAACCTCTGCTCCGGTAACCGCGACTTTGGTGTCGGCGTCGAAAACTAGGGAAGTTCCCCCAAAGGTGGATTCGAATATCGCCGATGTCGCAGGGTTGCCCACCAAGCGGTTTGCCAAGACTGATGCTTGGAGATCGAGAACTCCGCTGACCGAGACACCGAACCGCTGGCTGCCACGTCGACCTAGATCCTGGACAGTCAGTCGGCTGCCCGGCATTAGGACTTCTACGCGTGGAATCGAGGCTGCCATTTGAATCACTCAGCCCGGACCCTGGCTTCGTACTCTTCGTGCGATATCGGTACAAAGTTGACCTGAGTTCCTGGCAACATTGCAGCTGGCGGCTCGGCATTAACGTCGAATAGAGCAATCGGTGTGCGTCCGATAAGTTGCCATCCTCCGGGGCTCTCGTTCGGATAAACCCCGGTTTGCGACTCGGCTATGCCGACAGAGCCCGCGGGAACGCGCGTTCGCGGCGTTGCCAACCGCGGACAAGCAATCCGCTCGTCCATGCCGCCCAGATACGGGAAACCGGGTGCGAAACCCAGCATGAAGACGTGATAGTCCGTACCCGAATGGATCGCTACGACCTCCTCGGCATCTATCCCCGCGTGCTCGGCCACAGTCTCCAAGTCTGGCCCGAACTGTCCGCCATACGCGACCGGAATCCGATGCGATTCGGTTCCGAGATCACCGATCTGGTTACTGGAAGCAACTGTTTTTCCGATGAGAGCATCAACGCGATCTCGGATTTCAGCGTAGGTCAAAACGGCGACGTCGTACTCGATCAGCAACGATCTGTACGAGGGGATGGTCTCTATTACTGCATCCACGAGATTGGATCGTTCGATTTCGGATTGCAGAGAATACACTCGCGCATTGATCGAGTAATCGATCGAGTCGCCGAACTCAATCAGAATTGATGAATCGTTGGCCGGAAGGATGCGAGGGTATTCAGACAAAGTCAACTCTGTCGAAATCTAATCTGCGACCCGTCGTTATCCGAGGATTAATGACAGTGGTTTGACTTGGATACCGCTCGATTCGAACGTTGACTTGACCGTTGCAGCCATTTCGACAGCACCTGGAGTATCTCCATGCAGGCAGATCGTGTCTGCCGCGAAATCGATATCGTTGCCATCGGCGGCAGTTACTTTGCCTTCGGCGGCAAGGCGTAACGAACGAGCGGCAACCTCGGCCACATCGTGGATGACCGAACCCGATTGTGAGCGCGGAACGAGCGTGCCTTCCGGCGTGACCGCACGGTCGGCGTAACACTCGCGGGCGACCCGCACATTTTCGTTGCGCGCAACGTCTTCCCAAACCGAGTTCGCGAGCACGACGTGTATCAACTCTTCGTCGATCTTGCGGACCGCCTTTACGATCGCCACGGCGATGTCTTTGTCGCCGACCGCGCGGTTGTAGAGCGCCCCGTGCGGTTTGACATGGGCAAGCCGTTTCGAACTGGTGAACGCGGTCAGTGCGCCGACTTGATAGGTGATCGCATGCGCGACCTCATCAGGCGTCAATGCCATATCGCGACGACCGAAGCCAGCCAAATCCGGGTAGGCGGGATGCGCACCGATGCTCACGCCCTGCTCTTCCGCTAGGGCTACGGTGCGCGCCATCCAGTCAGGGTCTCCCGCATGGAATCCACATGCGATGTTCGCCGATGTGATGTGATTGACGATCTCCTCATCCATGCCCATACGGTATGAGGCGTAAGACTCTCCGATGTCGGCGTTTAGATCAATCGTCACCGCTGCGCTCATGACGTGTGCTCCCGATGCATGTTGCGTTTCACTTCGAATCGCCCGGAGATTTCAAACGACGGTTTCTCAGCGATTCGATCGCGATTAGTATCGTAACACCGATGGACAATCAGCTTCCCAATGATGCCGCACCGCTCTCGCAGCTACCCGAAACTCATATGGAATCGATACGAATCCTGGAATCGGCTTACCTTCGCCACCGCGACCCGATCAAGCAGTCTGGCTTCAGTGGAGGGACTGATCGATGGCGAACCGAGCGTTTCCCATTGCTCGATGCAGTAGATGGGGATGGAGATTTCATTGATCTAGGTTGCGCAAACGGACACTTGCTCCAATCCGTTTTGGGCTGGGCCAACGAACGCGGCATTAATCTAACGCCATACGGCATCGACTTAAATCCGCGCCTGTTGCAGGAGACTATGAAGCGCTTCCCCGACAAACCAGACCACTTTTGGGTCGCCAATGCCTGGGGTTGGTTGCCTCCCAAGCGTTTTCGTTGGGTCTACGCGATATGGGACCTCGTGCCGATCGAATACCTGCCTCATCTAGCTCGGCATCTGCTTCAACACGCAGTCGATCGAAACGGCGCATTGATATTGGGCGCATACGGCAGCAAATCGGAAGATTGGCCGAGCGTAGCCATTGCGGATGTGTTGCGAGAAGGCGGTGTGCCAGTTTCCGGCGTATCTCAAGGCGGAGAATTGCCGAGAGGTGGACCGGTAACCAGATTTGCCTGGGTTAGACGCTCGGATTGGCAACCTGTTGAACAACATCTTCCCTCACCTTGCGATTGTTGCGAGCAGGTGAAGTGAAATCCACCAGCTTTCGTTGTCTCATGCTGACGAAACTTCGCAGGTCTTCACCGAGAACGACATGGTCTACAAGTTCGATATCGAGCAATTGTCCCGCCTTTACCAATCTTTCAGTGAATGAGATGTCAGCGCCACTCGGATCCCCTTTGCCCGACGGATGGTTGTGGACTAATGCGTAGCGCGGCAAGTTGCGCTCGATTACGCGGCTCAGAATCTCGCCTGTCTTGGCCACCAACTGGTCGCAACAACCGATGTAAACGCGAGACTTGCCACGATAACGGTTACGGACATCGAGCAGCACAATCCACATCTCTTCTTGGGCGTTGTCACGCAATCGCGTAGTGAACTGTTTAGCCACTGCCCAAGCGATCGTCTCGCCATTCGGCAAGTGGCTCCCATACGCGTTTCCCGGTGCTTCGATCTCTTCCTGTGCCGCTCTTCGACCCAATTCGAACGCCGCGGTCAGCACGTCAGCTTTTACATCGCCAATACCTTCGACGTTCTGCATATTGAATGAGCTTACGCGACTGAGACCCCGCAATCCGTCGAACTCGGTTAGCAGATTGTCCGCGACGTTTTTCACGTTGATGCCTTGGATCCCGGAGCCGAGGATGATCGCAAGCAGTTCGGTGTTCGTGATTCCGGCGGGGCCGAGTTCGTGCATCCGTTCACGCGGCCGCTCCCGTGCAGGAACGTTCTTCAATGGGAATTTCTTGGGTTGGGGAGCGGTATTGTCCTTGGAGTCAGAGGACGACACCGGATCCAGTTCGTCTCCAATCTGTTCTGACGCGCTTCGCGATGTCGCTTCGGGCGCTTGAGGATTGACGTTTGGATCGAATAAAGGATCAAGCGGCAATGCAAGAAAATCAGGCATGTCCGACGGGGTCTCAACGAAGGATGCCAGTTTCTCGGGATCAACAAACGCCGAACGCTTGCTGGACTGTGCTATCTGTTTGTGGAAGTCCGAAATCTCTGCATTCATAATGCAGAGATTTTCGAGTACTCAATTCGACTCATTCGAGTTGCGATGTCACAACTCTCGAGTTCTTCAGAACGGCAACCTCACCAAGTTGCCAGTCTTAACCGATTCCGTCACGGCATCGGTGAATTGCATGTACTTCAACCCATCCGTGAAATTCGTGTGGGTCACCGGCTCGATGCCTCTGATGGCGTTAATGAACTCCTCTTCGACTCGCCAAGCACCACGGTTTTCTGGCGGTATCTCGATTTGGCTCAATCCGTCATCGCCGCAGCGTGCACCGCTCAATTTGAAGACCGCGCCCGTCGGCTCGTCAGGATCTGCGTGCTCGACGCGTAGAACCCCATCGGTGCCGTGGATCCACAGATCGAGTTCACGCGTGAACGCGGAGACCGCGGTGGTCGTGTAGTTCGTCGTTCCGCCACACTCCATGGACATCAGGATGTCGATGTGGTCGGGGATGGTTGTGGAACGACGTCGACCGTCGTCATCCAGGCGGTGACTCACGACGGTCTGACCCAATGCCTGCACTGTCTTAGCCGGTCCGAACCAGCGCATCATCGCTTCGTACCAGATGCCCATAGTCATGATGTTGTTGCCGGAAAGATCGCGGTTGTGCCGCCAATGCAATGGCAGATCAGGGTTTGGGAAATCGCTTCCGGTACCGACGTGTAGCTTTACGTTGACTAAGTCGCCGATGTAGCCCTCAGAGATCAGCCCGATCACCGTCTGGTCTATTTCGAGTGTGTGGGGCGCTGGAACTATCTGCGCGACCAGATGAGGCGCACGTTTGGACGCATCCAACATCTCGAGGGCCTCGTCAGAGTTCATCGCCATTCGGGCCTCGCACAGTACGTGCTTTTCGGCTTCGAGCGCTTCGATTACCAAGGGTGCGTGCATGTACGGCCACGTTCCGATACATACGGCATCTATGTCATCGTCTTCTAGGAGTTCGACCCAGTCTTCGTAGACCTCTGGGATTTCGAACTCGCCAGCGACCCGCTCAGATGATTCTCTTGATCGGTTCACTAAGCCTTTTATCTCGACACCCGGTTGAGCTCGGAGTCCAGGGATATGCCTGAGTTGAGTATTGCCACCGGCTCCGATGAGACCCATTACGATGTTGTCGCTGTCTGTCGTCACGGTTTTCGCTCCTGAAGTGTCGGGTAGTCGTTTTGGTTGTCGGATACGCTTAAGTAAGGTTAGCCCAGAGACACAGATTGCGGTGTTAACGAGATCACAAAGCACGCATCGTAAAACGATTCGCCATGGAAGATACGAACATTACGGCAACCAATGTTGATCTCATCGGCGACGGCGTCTCGATAACTTGGTCAGACGGCCAAACTTGTGTTTTTCCTTACCGCTACCTACGTTTGCAATGTGCGTGCGCAGGTTGCGTCGAAGAGATGAGCGGTCGCCAGCTCTTGAACGTCGCGATGGTGCCGGAAGATATCATCGCAGTCGATTATTTGGAAGTCGGCAGGTACGCCCTGCAGTTTCTATGGACGGACGGCCACTCGACGGGCATCTACCCGTTTCGAATGTTGCAAAGATTGGCGAACGAAGATGACGTCGTGAACTGCGACTGAGCCCGCTTTAATTCGGCGGGTTACTCACCGTCCAACATCGCTCGAACGGTGCTCACCACGTCATCTGGTTGGGGCATGAACGCGGTTTCCAATCCCTTGTTGTAGGGCACTGGCGTATGAGGCCCGGTGACGCGTTTAACTGGCGCATCTAGGTAGTCGAACGCCTTGTCCGCAATGATCGCAGCGAATTCCGACGCCATGCTGGCGCGCGGAGTATCTTCGTCCACGATCACGACGCGATTGGTCTTCATCACCGATTCCACTATGATCTCTTCGTCGAATGGCGATAGGCTCAGCATGTCAATGACTTCGGCCTCGATGCCCTCTTCGACCAACATGTCGGCTGCTTGCTTACACACTACCGAGGTGTAGGACATCCCGATCAAAGTGACATCGTCGCCGTGCTTGAGATAGCGACCTTTACCGAGAGGGAATGCGAACGACTCCTCAGGCGCGAAACCCTCCATATTGATGAGCTTCTTGTCGTTGACTAGAAACACGGGGTCGTCGTCGCGTATCGCTGAAGCAAGTAAGCCGCGCACGGTGTACGGATCGGACGGCACGACAACCTTCAGCCCCGGGATGTGCGCCAGCATCGAGTAGAAACTCTCGGAGTGCTGAGCAGCGTGACCAGTACCCCCGCCGGAACGGGCGAAAAGCGTCATCGGAACTTTGGTCTGCCCGCCAAACATGTAACGCGACTTGGCTGCGTTGGAGAGCAACTGGTCATAAGCCACGGTCACAAAGTCGAAGTACATCAGATCAACCACCGGGCGCAGTCCGGTAAGCGCAGCGCCAACGGCAGCACCGACGAAACCGGCTTCGGAGATGGGAGCGTCTCGGATACGTTCCGGACCGAAATCTTGAACTAAGCCTTTGGTCGCTGCGAACGGACCACCCCAAGCATCTAGAGGTTCGTTGGTGTCTCGATCGAACCCGCCAGATATATCCTCGCCCATGATGAAGACATCGGCATCGCGGTCCAACTCGTCGCGGAGTGTACGGTTAAATGTGTCGCGGTAACGCTCTACGGTTCCGGGGACATCGTAGCCTGGGCCGGGCACGAGGACTCCAGGATCGCTCAGCATGGAGCTTCTTTGCGTCGCATCGGCTGTCGTCATAGTTTGGTGGTTGCCTTTCTGTTACAGAATTCGTTCAGGATGCAGATGTTCAGCGCAACCCGGCTAATGGGTTGGAGTAGTCGACGTAGACGTCAGAGTAGAGTTCGTCAATCGGAGGCATAGGGCTGTTCAATGCGAAATCAACGGCATCTTGCATCTCCTGTTCAATCTCATCGCGGATCGATTGCAGTTCCTCGGCCGTCATAGCGCCTTGTTGGGTCACCAGCCCCTCGAAATGCTTGAGGCAATCGCGTTCCTGGTACTCTTCCTCCTCGTCCGGTTTGCGGTACTTCTTGGGGTCGTCCGCGTGGAAGTGCCCGTGGTATCGATAGGTCTTGAGTTCGAGCAATGTCGGTCCCTCGCCCGCGCGCGCTCGTGCCACCGCTTCCCCTGCAGCCTCGTACACGGCGAACACGTTCATGCCATCAACCTGGACACCCGGAATCCCGTATGAGTCGGCTCGCGCTGCGATATCTTCTGTGGAAACCGCGTACCACGCTGGAGTGGCCTCGGCGTATTGGTTGTTCTCACAAGCAAATATGACCGGCAAGTCCCAGATCGCTGCCAAGTTCATCGATTCGTGGACAACACCTTGGCTAGTTGCTCCGTCACCGAAGAACGCGACCCCTACAGACTCGTTTTGCATGCCGCGATATTTGGAAGTCAATGCCGCACCGACGGCAAGTGGCACTGAGGCACCGACAATCGCGTTCGCGCCCAGCATGCCTTTGGAAAAGTCGGCGATGTGCATGCTACCGCCCTTGCCTTTGCATTGACCGGTGTATCGCCCCATGATCTCAGCCATCATCGCCTTCGTATCAAGACCTTTCGCGATGCAGTGGCCGTGACCTCGGTGCGTTGATCC
>JAAXHR010000029.1 GCA_012270805.1 Dehalococcoidia bacterium | reverse complement strand
TTCCGCAAGCTGGAGACGTAGATGTCGGCGCGTTGTTCCAGCTTGGCCACGGCGGGTTGGTTGACGTTCAACGATTCGGCCAGTTCACGTTGGGTCAACGCTCGCGCTTGGCGCAGCTCGTGTAGGGGTAACTCAGCCAATAGCTCGCGTTTGATTGCGTCAATCTCCCGTCGCTGCTCGGGCGAGAATTTCCTGGCGATCTCGCTCCAGGGATGTCGGCCACTCATGGAATCAACCCTTCCTGTCGTAGTTCGTTCAGATACTCGTCGTAAAGCGCGTCGGCGATTGGCACGTACTCCTCGTAGAAGCGATCGTTGCCGGTCTTGTCTCCGCCAATCAGGAGGATCGATGTGCGCCTGGGGTCGAAGGCATAGAAGACTCGCAGTGGCCGCCCGCCACTCTGTGCTCGTAGCTCGCGCATGACGCCGTGTCGGGAGGTCGTGATGTTCGACGAGTGTGGGAATGGCAAGTTTGGTCCGTGTTCTTCCAGCATTTCGACCCGGGCGCTCACCGTGGTCTGCTGACGCGCTGACAGTGTTTGCCACCACATCAAGAATTCGTCGGTGTACTCGACCTCCCAAGTCACGGAACCAGCATATGCCTGATAAGGAATGTCGACAAGGAATCGTGGCGATGGCGAGAGAAAGCTACACGACGCGTAATCGCGCCCCCATCTCGCGCGAAGACAGGCTGAGGCGGTAACGTAACCCTGTCCCTGTGCCCAACTGACAGCTGAACCCTGCACCCCACATGGCCAACACCACTTCCGATGACTTCTACGAGATCCTTGGCCTCGAACGCTCGGCTTCTCAAGACGACATCCGTCGTTCCTTTCGCAAGCTGGCGATGGAGCATCATCCCGATCGGGTGACCGACGAAGCCCAGAAGACTGAGGCCGAAACTCAGTTCAAGCGGATCGCCGCCGCCTATGAGGTGCTCTCAGACCCGGAGAAGCGGGCCAAATACGACCGCTACGGCTCGACCGCTGACTTTGCCCAGGGCGG
>JAAXHR010000455.1 GCA_012270805.1 Dehalococcoidia bacterium | reverse complement strand
CGAAGTCGAGGTTGAGGTCGAAAAAGAGGTCGAGGTCGTTAAAGAGGTCGAGGTCGTCAAGGAAGTCGAAAAGGTAGTCATCGCTTCTCCGACACCGGCTCCTGAGACCTTCTACGGGCTTCCGATCCCAGTGGCCGCCCCTACTATCAGCGAACCACCGGCACCCGCGACTGGACCGGACACCGTAGTCATCCGCACTGGACTCGAGCTTCGAGGCAGCGGTATCCCGGGCGACCCGACGGGTGGCATGTTCACCGGCTCGAGCGTCACGGAGAAGTTCTTCTTGACTGATGCTGGCGGCAATGCTGTCAATCAGGTCATCACGGGTTGGGAGCTTGTTGACGATGCTGATGCCATAGGTGGGCAGGCGTTCATCTTCAACATCAAAGAAAACGTACCGTTCCACGGCGGATTCGGGAACTTGAGCGCAGACGACATTGTTTGGGCTTACAACAAAGGCAACCCGGGCTACAACCCGGAATCGGCGACTGACGGCGGATCGTACTGGGTAGCTCT
The DNA here is from genome assembly GCA_012270805.1 of Dehalococcoidia bacterium. GTDB lineage: Bacteria > Chloroflexota > Dehalococcoidia > Lucifugimonadales > Lucifugimonadaceae > Bin127. The sequence goes on along the minus strand of JAAXHR010000455.1, from coordinate 8,710 downwards.
GATCGGCAACCAGCCGCTGACCAAGATCGACGACATGACGGTGCGCGTTCCGTTGGCACAGTTCGATGTCCGATGGGACACACTCGGTTTCGGACAGTCCGGCCTTGGCTTGAGCATAACGAGCCAGAGAGCCTATGACGAGATGGGTGAAGACTGGGTACGCGAAAACGTTATTGGAACTGGACCGTACATGGTCGAAGAGTATGCCTACGATGCCACGTTGCAGTTGAAGGCAGTGCAGAACCATCACCGGAAGACGCCGGACGTAGAGACCATAATTTACGAGCCAATCGTGGAGGACGCCGTTGCAGAGGCGGCACTGCGCACTGGCAGCATCGACGTTGCTGCGGTTGACCTCCGCAACTACCCGACGCTCACACAGGAAGGTTTCAAGATTATCGGTGCTGGAGCAGGTTCGTTCCATTCGATCTCGTTCTCCGGCAACTACTGGCAAGACAGTATCTACACGGCAGATCCCGATGACGAAGAAGTGCCGATCGAGTTGCACGCGACGGTCCGCCACCACATCCCTTGGATCGGCGACCCGCGACGGGACAACTTTGGCAACCCGCCGGAAGGGTTTACGAGCATGACCCGGGCGGCCCATGTGCGTCAAGCATTGTCGTTCGCGATCGATCGCGCGCTGATCGCAGAGGTACTCTTCTCGAATGCTGCTTGGGTGAACTACGTGTACGGACACGACATCAACAACCCGAACTGGCAGGACAAGTGGAACGTCGAATACAACCCCGAACTAGCTGGGCAAATGCTGGATGAGGCCGGATATCCGAAGAACGCCAACGGTATCCGGTTCGAGATGCCCTTCTTCATCCGAATAGGAAGGGGTGACGAAGAGATCGGTACCGCTGTTGTCGGTATGTGGCGAGAACTGGGTATCGATATGCAGGACTGGAAGGCGCAATACCAGACCTATCGTCCGAGTCTGATCGGACGAACTGCGACGGCACCGTGGATCCACTCTGCCGGTGCGGAGGCACCACAGGCGCCGTGGGACTGGCCGGTAGTCAGTAACTCAGAGTGTTCTGGCGGACGTCCCGGATTCAACATCGGTATTGAGATACAAGAGCTCTGCGATTGGGGAACAGCGATGAACCAAGAGCAGGACAAGGCGGCGCGAATCGAGATTCGTAACCAGATGGCTGATTTCTTGCACAAGTGGAACCCGGCCATCGGCACGGTCGCACGTCCAAACACCGCTCTGGTGAATCCTAAGAAGATAGCCTCTTGGGACATGCCGTTGTCCGTGCGTGAAGCCGCTCTGCACCATCCCGAGTTCATCGTCACCGTCAGGTGATCCGGTAATCGGAACCAAACTGAAGGCGATTAGCCAACAGCCGCAGTGGCGCGACCTATAGAGGGTCGCGCCACTGTAGCTTAAGTACCTGCTTCCAGATGCTTCGATTCCTCTCAAGACGCGTGTCAACGATGGTGATTTCGCTCCTCGGAGCAACCATCGTCGTCTTTGGGTTGGCGCACGCCAAGGACGACCCCATCAACGTCTTCATTCGCGCCGAGGGATATGCCATCGGACCGGAGCAGATCGCCGCCTTGCGGGCGAAGTGGGGCCTCGACAAACCGATAGTGCTCCAGTATCTGACGTGGTTGAGCAACATCGCGCGCGCGGATCTAGGCCGGAGTGTTGGGACCAATCGCAAGGTGACGGACATTTTGAGGGAACGGTGGCCGGCAACGATGCAGCTGGCGGTAGGCGCGTGGATCGTGGGTACATTCGTCGGCATTCCACTGGGGATCCTCTCGGCAATGCGACGGGCCTCGATTTTGGACTATTTGCTCAGGGCATTTGCGCTTTCAGGTCAGTCTGTACCGGCGTTTTGGGTGGGAATCGTTGGCATCTGGGTATTCGCTGTGTATTTAGGTTGGTTGCCTGTTCCAACGTTCTATGGTCGAACCGACGCGAGTTTTTGGGGACAGTTCCAATACTGGATATTGCCTGTGTTAGTTTTGGCTTGGGGGCCGATCGCGGGGTATTTGCGGATAACTAGATCTGCGATGCTGGAGGTGCTGGATTCGGAGTACATCAAGCTTGCCCGCGCCAAAGGAATGGGTTACGGAAGAGTTGTGGCCAAGCACGCGTTCCGGAACGCATTGATCCAGCCGTTGACGGTTTCCGCGTTGCTTCTGGCGGGTTTCATGGATGGTGCTGTTCTTGTTGAAAACGTTTTCGTTTGGCCAGGAGTTGGTCAGATCGCGGTTGCAGCGGTAAATGATAACGATTTCACATTGCTGACCGGTATCGTATTGCTGTTCACTATCCTCTATCTGGCGATGAGCTTCGTGTCGGACCTCCTATACGTCGTGATAGATCCTCGAATCAGGCTGGATTGATGACCACTGCAGACACAGTCCAAGAACGAGCTCCATCGACGATCGAAGTCGTGATTCGCTCTCCAATGGTCGCTTGGGATTTCATCAGGCGTTGGCCCGTCATCCCAGCGTTCGTGATCGTAGTTTTTGGACTTGCCACCATATTCACGACGCAATTCGCCACTGATGACCCCAATAAACAAAACCTGCGTGGGAGCTTTGCACCACCTTTTTGGTACGACGAATATTACGAAAACAACGAACACTTAGATCGTCGATATTTCATTGGGGCCGACCAACACGGGCGTGATATTTACTCACGCTTGGTTCACGGGACACGCGTTTCGATCACGGTCGCATTCGCGGCGGCAGTCATCGGCATGACCCTCGGACTATGGGCAGGGATCGCTTCTGGATGGTTTGGTGGCTGGTTCGACGAGATCATGACGCGCTTCGTCGATGTTTGGAATGGGCTTCCATTCTTGCTTGTCGCCTTAGTGGTTGCCATAACAATCGGCACCGGTCTCACGATCCTTATCGGTCTGTTGGTGATGGCTACATGGGTCGGATTGGTAAGGAACATTCGCGCCGAGGTATTGTCACTCAAAACTAGAGACTACGTGGCCGCTGCGCGAGTCGCTGGAGGCGGCGACTTCCGAATAATGTATCGCCACATCTTGCCAGGCGTTATCAATTTGCTAATGGTGTTGGCGAGCCTTCGCATTGGCGGACTGATCCTTGCCGAAGCATCGTTGAGCTACCTCGGCATCGGTGTTCCATCGCGCTACCCGTCTTGGGGCAACATGATCAGTGACGGGCGCGAGTTCCTCGACACCGCGTGGTGGGTATCGTTCTTCCCCGGCTTCTGCATCTTCTTGGTAGTGATGTCGTTTAACTTCATTGGTGACTGGGTAAGAGACAAAACTGATCCAAGATTGCGTCAGATCAGATGATGAGTGTTTTGAACTACGATTGCCATGATTTTGAATGAGGACTATGATTGCCCTGCCCTCCCCCTTGATGTTCAAGGGGGAACTGAATGGGGTTTGGACATGGCGGATTCGGGCATACCTCGCTCGCATCGCTTCGCTCGCTCTGCGGAAGGGGCAGAGTTTACATCAGCCTGAAAGGTGGTGACTAGATGTATGACATTCTGATCAAGGGCGGACATGTAATCGATCCTAAGAACGCCATCGACGCGAAGATGGATGTCGGCATTTCCACATCATCAATCGCCGCCGTTAAACCGGACATCCCGGAATCCGAAGGCCGGAAGGTCGTTGACGCGTCGGACTGCTACGTCACGCCGGGATTGATCGATCTACACGCCCACTGTTTTCTGTACGGCGGCGCGATGTTCCCGGACGAGTTGTGTTTCCCATATGGGGTCACCACGATGGTCGATTGCGGTGGATCGGGTTGGCGAACATTCGACCACATGAACGAAACGATCATCCGGAAGGCGGGGCCGAGGGTTTTCGCGCTCCTGAACATCGTTGGGCATGGGATGTGTGGGGATGGCGAGCAAGATATCGATGACATGGATGTGGAGTTGACGGCCGCGAAGATTCGGCAACGTTCCGATGTCATCGTAGGCGTCAAGGTGGCGCACTACGGAGGTGTGGGTTGGGAATCGGTGGATCGGGGTGTCGCGGCGGCAGCCGAGTCTGGCACGTTCTGCTTGATCGACCAGAACGCCCGCGCGTCCCGTCCGTTCAGCGAGATGATGCTGGAGCACATGAACCCGGGCGACGGTGTCACGCACTGCTACGGCTATGGCAAGCCGATGATCGGTAACGACGGCAAGGTGAAGCCGCACTATTGGGAGGCACGCGAAAAAGGCATCATCATGGATGTCGGGCACGGCAACAACAGCTTCTCGTTCTCGATGGCGGTGCCCGCGATCGAGCAGGGATTCCCGCCCGACACCATATCGACAGACCTGCATCGCATGAGTCTTCACACATCCCGCGCCACTCAGACGGAGGTGATGTCTAAATTCCTCGCCATCGGGATGTCGCTGTACGACATCGTGGAGAAGTCCACCTGGGCGCCAGCGAAGCAGATCGGACATCCGGAGCTTGGGACGNNACGGGCTACCGCATCATGCCGGCGCCGGGCAGGTTGATCAATCAGGTTACGATCAAGGGAGGCGCGATCAGATTCGACTACGACGGACGGTCGAAGGAAGACTGGACGGAGACGCCGCGGACGGATTTGGATTTGCCGGGGTAATTAAGTTACAGTTCGGGATCACCAAGGCATAATCGCCGTCAGACGTTCGGACATCGCATCTTCAGCGCGCTCGCGATCATACTGCGCCTGCAATCCCATCCAGAACTCGGCACTGTTACCGAAGAATCTGGAGAGGAGATGGTCGGGAGTTGGCGAAGTAAGATATCTCCATGCGCTATCGACACTTGGGCAATTCTGGTTTAGAGGTCTCGGAAACGGGCCTGGGGGCTAACAGTTTCGGGGAGCCGGGTCGGCGGGACTACTCAGAATCGAGAGATATCGTTCATGCGGCGATAGATCATGGTATCAACTTCGTCGATACTTCGAATGTCTACGCGCAAGGGTTGTCGGAAGAGTACATCGGACGTGCGTTGGAGGGTCGGCGGCATGAGATGCTGATTGGGACTAAATTTGGTTCAATGCGGAACTACGGGCCGAATTTGTTTGGTGGCGGGCGTAAGTTCGTGATGGATTCCATCGAAGGCAGCTTGATGCGTCTACGCACCGATTACATCGACCTTTATATGATCCATCGCCCGGATCCGCGTCTTCCTATCGAAGAGACTTTGCGAGCTATGGACGACCTCGTGCGACAGGGGAAGGCGTTGTACATAGGTGTCTGCAACTTCGAGGCTTGGCGGATGGTGGATGCGGTTTGGACGAGCAAGCACGGCGGGATGACACTGATCATCTCGTCGCAGTTCGAGTATTCGGTGCTGCATCGTGGTAGCGAGGCTGAAATGTTGCCGGCGTGTCGTCGGCATGGCGTGGGGGTTATGCCCTATCTGCCGTTGGCGGCGGGATTTTTGACCGGGAAGGTCGGTGCCGGTGGCATCCCGCCTGCGGGAACGCGTTTGGCACTAGACGATGGTCAAGCGGGGCGTTGGATCACCGAAGAGAATCTGCGCGTCATCGGCAAGTTGCAGGATTGGGCCGGTGAACGAGGCAAGTCGCTGGTGGATTTGGCCTTCGCGTGGCTGCTTGCCGACCCTGTCGTTGGCACAGTGATTGCCGGCGCGAGTTCGCCAGATCAGGTGTCGCAGAACGCGAACGCTTCGAGCTGGCAACTAACGCAGGCGGAACGCGACGAGGTTACGTACATCTTAGACACTCAGCCGCCCGATGCTACACGGACCTACTACTCGGTTGCGGGCTATTTTGGTGAGCAGGTTGAGGTGATAAAGGAGTGAAACAGCATTCAATCCAGAAGTGTCTGAATGAACAATCCCGCGACTGACACGGCCAAGATTCCGATTCCTATAGCCATACCGCCCAACCAGCGAATCATGCGGTTCTCAAGCTGGTAAAGATCCGCTTTGGTTGCGAGGTGTTCGTAACCACCTTCGAGACGGCTGAGGTGTGTTCGACGGTTGCCATATGGAGTTATTTCTCAGTTTGGGAGATTGCAGATCTTCCCGCCGAAAATCTAAATGTATTACCGCCAAAAGTGGAAACGTCCATCGTCCGTGTCGTTGTCTTTGGGCAATCTGCCAGTCCGACGTTTGTATCCTCTGATCTTTCTAGCCTCAAGGCGTTCTGCATCGCGCCTCGTCATCTTTTCCGACTCCACCTCCAACCAACCGCCAGTGTCCAATTTACCTGATTCGTAATGTTGGGATGCGCGCCGTCTGGGGTTTTTGGTAGTTCCTATATATGTCCGCTCCCGGTTTCGATCGTACAGCGAATACGCCACTGTGTCTTTGGGTCGCGACTTCCTTCGCCGGCTACGTTTGTATCCTGCCAATTTAATCCCCTGTGATGGTGTTAATTGATTCCGATTGCCTGATGAAGATTGTTACATTTATTCTACGCCAGTGCCATCAACTCGTCAAGGCTCTCGCCGCTGTCACAACGGGCGTGGCATCTTATGTTCACTAGTTCAACCTCTCTAGGTTGACCAACGGATTGAGGTAATGATCATTGTGTTCGCGGGTTTCGGATTGATCCGTTCGGAAGGCCCCCTTTGTCCTTCGGACATTTCCCCCGTAAACGGGGGAAACCTTGTGAGTTTTGCAATGCTCTTGAGTATCCGGGAATGACGGGCCTGTACACACGTCCTGTCAGGCGGATGTGAAGACGGGTTGTGTCCAGGCGCGGGTGCCGCTGGATGAGCGGATGGTGGATCGGATGTAGTTTTCGTCGCCTTTGATTTGGTAGCTGGCAGAGTGGCCTTCGATTTCGGAGAGGGTTTCACCGTCTCGGCCAGAGAAGGTGGTTACGAAGATCGCTGAGCGGTCAGGTTCGATCTCTAGTGCTATTGATTCTTCGGTGATGGTGAGGTCGGTTAGTGTGATGCCGTTGGAGGAGTAGAAGTTGCCGGTGGCCAGGCCTTCGACGATGGCATCGACGGTTAGTTCGGAGGCTTTCACGACTACCCATCCCCTGCCCGGGTTGGAGGCGTCGGGTGTGTAGTCGTGGTAGTTGTGCGAGTCGTCGGTAGCCGTGCCGAATATGATGGTTCCGGCTGAGAGCACACGATCCCAGATCTCTTCGGTGCTGGGCTTACTGGGTGCGCCGTAGGTGTTGACGGCGGGGTGAGCGTTATGGATTTCGAGCAGGCTCGCGCCTTCGACCTGTGTGATGTGCTCGTGGTTGAAAGCCCATTCGTAGTTGGGATGGTTCAACTGGGCGATGCCGCCAGCGTTGATGATGGCGTTGACGTTCGCCTGGAGGGTGGCTACGATGTCGTCGAGATTGGTTGGCTCGACGACGTGGCGAATGCCGATGGCGTTGAGGTGGATTGGGACGGTGCCGCCTAAGATGCGGGCGGAGACCTCTTCGCCTGGGATCATCAACGGACCGCCCTCGATTTCATGCTCGAGGATCGTGCGATGGTTGTGGTCGCTCAGGACTAGGAAGTCGTAGCCGTGGTCACGGTACCAGCGGGTCACGAAATCCGGATCAGCGTCGCCGTCCGACTCGGTAGTGTGAGTGTGGATATTGCCTTTGTACCAGTTGTTCATTTTCAACACGCCGATCTGTGAATTTTGGGTTGGTTGTGTCTCTCTTCGTCCTTCGGACATTTCCCCCGTGAAGCGGGGAAACCGAATGGGGTGTCGGATTTTTGTCTCTAGAGTGTGGGTAGTGTGGTCTCTCTTCCCTCGCCGGGCATACCCCGCTCGCATCGCCTTGCTTGCTCGCGCCCCTTTCGCTCCGCGAAAGGGGTATGTCCTCCTTAGTTGTAAACGGTTTTGCCGACGGTGTGAGCGTTGATGAAATCCCAGTCGTGGGTAACGCCCATTCCAGGACCTTCGGGAACTTGGACTTCGCCGTTCTGGTCGATGGCGTCAAGCATGTCGGAGTAGCCATCGAGGTAGACGGGCGGGTATGAGGGTTGGAGCTTGGGATGGACAAGGCCGAGTTCGTAGTAGTTGGAGTTGCGCATTGCGGCCATGGTCTGACGGCGGCTGGGGCCGGGGCCGTGCGGTTCGACGTCAAGTCCGAAGCCTTCGGATGCATGGGCGATCTTCATAACGCCGGTGATGCCGCCATCGTAGTCATGGTCGATGCGGACGAAGTCGGTTCCGTCAGCGACGATGAAGTCGACGTGCTTTTCCAAGCCGCGGACGTGCTCGAGCTGGAGAAGGGGGACGCGGATCAATTCCCGGAGTTTGCGGTGTGCGAAAGCGGATTCGCCGCCATCCTTGAATACGTCTTCCCACCAGTAGTAGTTGTATGCTTCGCAGGCTCGACCGATCTTCAACGCATCGCCGAATGTCAGGATAGCGCAGAACGGATCGAGCATGAGGTCCATCTTGTCGCCGACGCGTTCGCCGACGACTTCGACCAATCGCACATGTTGTTCGATCGGCGCTTCTTGCCAGGGGTGGATCTTGAAGCCCTTATAGCCCATCTCCAAGCACTGCTCTGCGAAGTCGGCATAAGCCTCAGGGCTGTTCAATCCTCCGGGGTAGTTGTCGCCAATGTAAGTTGAGGCGTATGCCGGGAATGACTTCCTCTGCTCGCCCAACAGTCTGTAGATCGGTTGGTCGAGCAACTTTCCCGCGAGGTCCCATAGCGCCATATCGACCTGCGACATGCCCATACGCGCATGCTGGCGCGTGGCCTGTTTGGCATCGTTGTAGATACGCTCTCGAGCGAAGGCGCTCTCACCTATGACGGCATTCGC
>JAAXHR010000252.1 GCA_012270805.1 Dehalococcoidia bacterium | reverse complement strand
GTAAAGTCCCGATTCGTCGCGGATGCGTGCCACAAGTCCCGTGTCTGCACGCTGAGTGTCTGGCTTGATCAGCGCGGTGAGCCACTCGGCGTCGGCCGGGATAGGATATCCATCGGTGTCGCGTGATTTGACGAGAGCAGTCAGTTGCTCAGGGGAAGCGGTTGCGAGGTCGGATCGCCACCATGCGGAGATTGAGAATTGATCAGTATCAACACCGATCGCGGTCACTGGCTCGTTGCCGCTGGGCGCAGAGACGGTTCCGGCCACACGTGCTACTGGCGCCATCGCGTTGTATCCGAAGTTATCCGTCATCAGATTTATCACGCGATGGAGATTGCTTCGATTGCGCACGATCATCCCGGAAAGACGGATGTCTGCCCCTACTCGGTACCGAGCATCGTCTACTGCGTATTGGTTGATCGATGGTGACAAGATCGAAAGCAACACGGCGATTGTCGCCGCGAGCATGATCAGCAGCATCAGGCCCATACTGGACCGCGGGTTACGGGCCAGCGACCAAAGCGCCAAAGGGATAGCAGGCGAAAGCCTGAGCATTGAGGGCAGGCGCGCCAATACCTCCGCTATCCCACCGAGCAGGAATGGTAGGAAACGTAGCAACACGATCGCTCCTCCTGCCGCCGTCGCCGCGGGCATCGCCAATGCGAGGCGATTGCTGAAGCCTTCTCCGAGTGCAGTGCTTGAGATATAGAGATCTTCTTGCGACAGTTGCCAGAGTGCCGCGACACCGATGCACAACAGTACGACATCGAGATAGTAGCGTTGCGCAGCGTTTCGAGACGGAGGGCGAGCCAATCGGCTCGTAAGTTCTTCGACTGTCGATGCGTTTCGCCTGAGCGATGGCATCAGCAGAGCGGCGAGTCCGATAGCCGCTGCAGCACACGCGGCGGCGACGGACTGCACTGAAAGACTGGCAGGTAGGAATTCGCCACCGGTGAGGTCAGTCAACACCGGAAGTCGTCCTGACAACGATACTCCGAGGAGAGCAATCGCGATGCCGGCGATGAGCGCAAGCGCGGCGATCAACAAAGTCTCTCCAGTCATCAACGCGATCTCTTGAGAAACAGTGGCTCCTCGCGCCCGAACCATTCCGCTCTCGCTGAATCGGATGTCGCGGGCTTGGCTGGCAACCAAGGCGGCAAAAGCGAGCGATGATAACGCAATCACCGCCCCGACGGACATCATCAGACCGCGCGAAATCTCTGAACTAGTCAGGAACGCCGTCAAGGCATCGTCAAGAGAACTGATCCGCTGAAAACCTTGCAATTCCTGCTTCAAGACCGCTTCTTGGGTTTTCAAATCGGCCAAGATCTCCTCGGCATCGCGTGAATGAACACTGCCGACATCGGTTTCGAAGACCCAGTAGTACCGAACCTCCGTATCTGGCATGTGATTTGCGACGGAATCGATGAGCACAGGTTCGTTGACGATAAATGGTGCGAATCGGAATGAGGTGCTATTAGCACCAAGGCCGGTATCCAAAACTTCCCATTGAAGGACATCTGGATCGTCGCGCGAGTAGATGCCGGTGACGCGCACAGTGACTTGAATTTCTTCGGAGATTGGAGAGCTCAGACGAACGATTTGCCCGACGCTGACACCCAAGTATCGTGCGTCGTCTGAAGATACAACGGTCTCTAACGGTTCAGTCGAGTTGACAGATGAAGGCCACGCACCTTCGAGGAGAATCGCCTCCTCCTCTATCCCATCAACGTGGGCCAAGAAGGTTCTGGCGGTTTTCCAAGGCACCAGATTTCTGTCGAACACGAGAGTGACTGACTTAGCCCCCACGGTCGGAGACGCGAGCACCTTGGACAGTTCCTTTGATCGCGTGTCGTTCACAGCGGTCAAAAGTGCCTGGTGCGCTTCGTGCGAAACCGAATCGTTCCGGGCCCTGACGGTGACATCCAGCTCTTGCTCTCTATGCCCTGACAGGCTTTGTGACAGAGCCGATTGACCGAGGGCGTCGAGGTAGATGAACACTCCGGCAGAGACCGCGACCGCGATGGTCAATCCGATAAGACGCAGGCCTACGAACGTCTTTTCCGAAAAGGCGCGTCTCAGCACCAATCGTGGCAAAGCCGCAATCGCTGCGCGTCGTGATAACCCTAGAGAGTGTTTCACGCCACTGAAGAGGTCCTGATTCTGACGGCGACGGAATCCTTGGGACGCATCAGGCTCCACACCACGGGGATCAAAGTCGCACCGACCAAGAGGACCATTGCCGCAACAACCAGTAGCCAGTCAATCTGCAACAGCATCGGCGGCAAAGCTGCTTCTCCAGTCGATGTACGAGTCATCCTGTCGGTGATGAATCGAACCCCATACACTCCGCCGAACGCGCCGAGCGCAAACCCGAGGCCTAGCGATATCAGAATTCTGGTCGATACCTCAAGAACAATGCCGATGCGACTTGCACCCATAGATTCGACGAGGACGCTGTCGAGGCGATTCAGGTCCTGATTGTGGATAGTCACAGCAACCGCGGTGACGACTGTTATGAGGACCACGGACGTGGCGATGAGCGATCCAACGATCCGCCAGCCGGCGGCATTCCCTAAACGCGCAGAAGATGTCGCGCTCAACGCCTCGCCATCCAAGACGCGCAATGACGGGTCCAATCGCTTTATCGTAGCGATTCGGTCTTGGTAGGAGAATGTCTCGTCGACATCGAGGAACAACTCCGCAGAATCGGAGAGGAAAGGTTCGCTAACTGGTGTCAAATACGCGAGAAGAGCGTCGACATTGGAAACAGCGAACGATTGCCCTTCGTCGATCATCGTCGGGAACAGGTCGAATGTGCCCCGGATTTCAAACGGCACTATGCGGCCGTACGCTTGACTTGAGAAGCTCTCACCAACGTTGAGCCCCGCGCCGTCTAGAAACTGAGAATTCACCAGCAGAGGTACGGATATCGGCCCGTTCTTGGAGTAGTAGATGCCGCGAACGCCGTCATCAGTGCCGCGACCCATCTCGAACTCCAGTGAACGACGGTCGTTGCTAGCTTCTCCACCGTCGTTGATTATCGATAGACGAGAATCATCGGAAATCGAGGTCGCCATGGGGTGCCACACGTCGATGTCCCCAAAATCGGTTACCACGATCGATGTGCCAGAAACATCAACGGCGCTCAAGGTGTCGATCGTCAACGTCACCGCGCTGCCGATCGGTGATGTCGGGGGTTCGTAGACTTCCAAAGCGATAAAACTCACCGGACGCGGAATTTCGGGTTTGACGGTGCCGGAAATCTGTTGCCAACCTTCAGCGAGTTGATTAGATTCATCGGTGGTCATCCGTATGGTGTGAGTCGTACCGGTGGCATCGAGCAACCTTGACCAAACATCGATGCGTCCTTTGCCGCTTCGCTGTAACTTCACTACCGCTTCGAGTTCTACGATGTCGTCAGGCAGGGAAAGCGATCCCGTGGGTACGTAATCAGTAATCGCGCCCATCAGTTCCGCTAGCGTTTGGTCTGCGAAGTCAGGCCGGAATGCCGCCAGATCAACGAACTCTTGCGGCCGCAGAGCGAGCATCGTGAACGATGATGCGGATTCCGAACTGCCAGCCCTCGCCTCAGTGCGTGCACCCCAAGTGTGAGTGTTCGCCCAGCTGAGTTCCGCGATCGCTTTGACGGTCTCATTGTTCGACGTTTTGAACCCATCGATCCCTGAGATGCGAAGATCCGATGCTGTTGTGAAATCGATACGATCGTTCGTATTTTTCTCCAACGTGGCGGACAATCCAGTTGCGTTGATGACGACGATCATAGTTCCCGCTGCCAACAGCATCAGCATGGTATGGCTCATCGTGGAACGCGAAAAGACCTTCAACGCAAGCGCAAACATAGCGTGGACGTTGATGCGTGCCAGTCTTTCGAAAATGACACCAGAGAAGCGGAACAGGCGCAAAGCCACCAACGAAGCCGCCACCGATGCAACGATCGGCAATGATGTCGCCAACACGCTCAGATCCGACAAGCCATCGTTGCCCTCCACGAACAGGGAGCCGCGCCCGTTTAGTTCGAATATCACTGCCGCTGCCGCAATCACGATGCCGATGTCTAGATTCGCACGCCAAAACCAAGGTGAACGCGAGTCACGAATCCGCGTCAGATGTTGGACGATTGGTCCGGGTCGTGCCAGAATGACAGGTGCCGTGTAGAGAACGAACAGAATCAACGCAAGCATCACCGACCATATGAACTGCTCCGGGAGAATCCGATGTGGGAATGGTTGTCCGTCAGTCAACTCTTGAAACGACCCCAGAAGTCCCAAAAGCGGCACGATCAACGATGCGATGAGCGGTCCGACGACCACTGGTATGACGAACAATATGGCGATGTAGAAGACGATCGCAGTGAAGAGCTGGTTGCGATTGGCACCCCGTACCTTGAGCATCGTCTCCTCGGCGATCCATCGTCTGGCGATGATACTGGCATTCAACGCCAGCACGAACACCGCAAAGGCGGCGAACAATGCCCCGCTGATGATTGTCGTCGTGTTGGTGAACGTCAGCTGGCGTTGGAGGGTGCGCAACGCCGATTCGACTCCAGAGAACGAGGAGGACGACGGCAACAGTTTCGCCGCATCAGCGCGGAAACGGGTGATGAGTTCGAGGTACTCGCTCACGCCGACTCGATTGAGTTCTTCCGGATCAACGTAGAACATCGTCCACAGTTGACCAATGTCGGCGATGCCCCGATTGGCAACCCGGTCCATCATGCCTTTCGACGTGTAAGCGATGATTGCCGCCCGCCCGCCGGTAGGTCCTTGTTCCGGATCGAAGAGCGTCGAAGATAGTCCTTGCCACGACTCGTGATTAGGATCGTCGATGCGGAAAGTGCCAGTTACGCGACGCGAGGTGTGCACGATCTTCGTCGGCGGGATGGTGAGCCGCAGAACATCGCCCACTTGGATGCGGTACTCCGACGCGACGCTTTCGAGGATGGCGATTTCGACTTCGTCCCCGACAACGGATTCGGACGGGAATCTCCCTGAGACTAGAGAGATCGGTACAGATTCTCCTTGCACGGACTGATAAACGAGTACCGATCCCGGCGGCGCGAAACGGTCATTGATCTGGTTGAGGTTCAAACTTCCGGACCGCACGAACGTCGATGTGCCGCGCACTACGTTGCCGAAATGTTCGCCGGCTTGTTCGGCAGTTTCGGCGGTCGATTTGATCGTCGCCGAGTTGAACGTCATATCGTCGACGTGCAACCAAGCGCCCATCTGTGCAAGTTCGAATCGTTCAAGTGTGCGACGCAGCCCGAGCCGTTCGATGGCATCGAAATAAAGTGGAGCAGCAGAGATAACAGTGACAGACATCAACGTGCTCAACGAAGCGATTATCAGGAAGAGCGATTCGCCACGGCTCTTCCGAAGAGAGATACCTTGAACGTTCACAACCGATTAGCGTACATCAGGTTCATATAATTGCCGCAGAAACTGAAACCTCCAGAAATGGACGTCTGGCTAAAAACATGAAGATTGAAAAACTTGAAACCTTCGTCGCCGTCAACTGGATGATGGTAAGGGTAACGACCGACAACGGCATTCAGGGCATCGGTGAGTCCACGTTCTTCGGTTGGCCGGGGGCCTCTAGGGATGTCGTGCTGTCGTTCGAGCCTTATCTCATTGGACAGGACCCGCTAAGGACCGAGCACCACTGGAACTACATGTACCGTGCGAAGTCTATGCGCGGCGGTGCTATAGGTGGTGGCATCAGCGCAATCGATCAGGCGCTGTGGGACATCAAAGGCAAGTACTTTGAAGCGCCAGTCTGGCAGTTGTTAGGTGGCAAGGCGCGGGATGCTGTACGTGCGATGCTGGTTTTGCCGACTGGGACGCTTGAAGAAGTGGCGAACGCGGCTGCGGCTGCAAAAGCGGACGGGTTCACGGCGGTCAAATGTCTGCTCTATCAGCACGACCACGCGCCGATGCGCCACAGCGAGCGCATTCAGGACCTTGTGGACCGCATGGCAGCCGTCCGAGACGCTGTCGGATGGGACATGGATGTGGGAGTTGAGATCCATCGCAACATGATCCCGGGTGAAGCGATCGTGTTGGCGCAAGAGCTGGAGAAGTTCAGACCCTACTTTTTTGAGGATCCAGTAGCACCAGACTCGATTCTCTCGTTCGGAGAAGTGTCCGAAAAGACTCGCATTCCGATGGCGGCTGGCGAGCGCAACCTCACGATCTGGGAGTTCCGCGAATACGTGGAATCTGCAGGGGTGCATCACGTCCGGCCAGACATCGGTGTTGCGGGTGGTTTCACCCACTGCAAGAAGATCTGCGCAATTGCTGAATCTCACCACCAAGGCGTCATTCCACACGCAGTTCCTTCGGGTCCCGTAGCGACCGCGGCGCATGTGCAACTCGGCGCCTGCGTTCCCAATTACGAGGTGCAGGAACACTTGTACGAGGAGGATCCGCCGTACTCCGACGTCGTCAAGGAGATCATCAAGCTGGAATCGGGTTGGTTGCAGATTCCCGAGGTCCCAGGGATCGGTGTGGAACTCGATGAAGAAGGCATCGCCAAACACCCACACGAATACGGCCCGATCAGCCACGCACTCCGCGACGATGGCTCAGTCGCCCT
>JAAXHR010000200.1 GCA_012270805.1 Dehalococcoidia bacterium | reverse complement strand
AACGTATTTGGCGAAGCCTTTTGGTAACCCGCACTAGACCAGGAAAACATCTTGCTCTTGGTGCTCAGCTGGACGTGCGTTTCTAGTCCGATTACTGCTTCGAATTCAATGTCTGACATGTAGTGTTCCCAGTATTGGGCATGATTGAGGTTGATCGTTTCTATTTTCTAATACCGGTGACAGGGTTTTCGCTTCACCAAGCTTCGGGGCCGATCAGCGGTACGAAGACGCACTCAACCCCGTATTTGGCTTCGAAACCGTTGCCGGTGCGAACGATGGTTGCCACCCGTTGTCTTCTGCGAGTCCCGATGGGTATCACCATACGCCCTCCGGGTTTCAACTGATTCACCAGAGAATGAGGAATATCCGGTGCCGAGGCTCCGACAATGATCGCATCGTAAGGTCCAAGGTCTGGGCAACCCAAGACTCCTTCAGACGCTTGGACAACCTTGACGTTGTTGTAGCCCAGTCGTTTTAAGCGGGAACGAGCTGCATCAGCAAGTTCGGCGATCCGCTCGACGGTGACAACGTCCTCGGCCAAGAGCGAAAGTATCGCGGTTTGGTAACCAGAACCACATCCGACATCCAGAACGTGGGATGTTCCGTTAGCAATCCTGAGCTCCGAGATCATGTGCGCGACGAGGCTTGGTTGCGAAATCGTTTGTCCCTTTCCTATCGATAGGGCACGATCATACGTCGCGCAGCCACGATCTTTTTCCGCTACGAACTCTTCCCGCGGCACGTCCAACGTCGCTTTTGCGACGCGGCGATCAATCTCTCGTCTGGACCGCAAAGCGTTTTCGATTTCTGATGTTCCGGAAGGGGCTTCATTTGTGGAGCGGCCAATCAGGATGTCGAACAATCTTCTCTTGAGTTGCTGGAGAGGCAAGTTCGTATTCGCAGATGATCGGCAATGGCCGTCGTTGAGTGTTAAGGCTTAGGATACGGGTCGATCTGATTTTCCCCGAACCATCAATGGCGTTTTGACAGTGAAATGCTACTGCTCATGTCATTCTGAACAGGCGTAGCGAAGTGAAGAATCTGATGCGTCAGCCACAGTGCAAGACGCGTAGATTCCTCGTTGCGCTCGGTATGACAGAAGTTTCGTTCGGAATGACAAGATCTGCGCCAGAGACGACTCATTGTTCAGGACGACACAAGTGTTGACATTGTTTAGTAGGTGACACAGTTGTTCGATAAGATTGCGATTTCGACGGATTTCGTTCGACTGGTAAAATTAATGACAGAAGCAATCAGGAGTTCGACGGGCACACGAATCCGACGAGAGTGCCCCAATGCTACGGCGTGATGGCGCGGCCAAGTGTGTAGCCAAAACCCCAACTGAATGGTTGTAAGAACGGGAGCCTAGTTGACTACTCAAGACAGACTCACCATCTCACGGGAATCCAAGCTCGAAGACGCGGGCTACAAATGGGGATTCTCAACCGATGTCGAGATGGAATTGGCACCTAAGGGCCTGAATGCTGACATCGTCCGGCTGATATCGGAGAAAAAAGACGAGCCGGAATGGCTGCTCGAGTGGCGGTTGAAGGCTTTTGAATACTGGAGCAAGTTGCAGCGCGACGACGCTGTACCTCGCTGGGCCAAACTGCGATATCCGGATATCGACTACCAAGACATCTACTACTACGCGGCGCCTAAATCCTTCGACGACGCTCCTAAGAGTTTGGACGAAGTCGATCCAGAGATGCTTGATACGTTTGACAAGCTGGGCATTCCGCTACACGAGCGCGAACGGCTCGCCGGTGTCGCTGTCGATGCCGTGTTCGACTCGGTCTCGGTTGCGACGACTTACGCGGACCAGCTTGAAGAGCGGGGCATCATATTCTGCTCCTTCACCGAAGCCGTCCAAAATCATCCCGAGCTCGTTCAGAAGTACCTGGGTTCGGTGGTTCCGTATACGGACAACTTCTTCGCCGCGTTGAACTCCGCCGTATTCTCGGACGGTTCGTTTGCGTACGTGCCGCCGGGTGTGCGGTGTCCGATTGAGTTGATGACCTATTTCCGCATCAACACCGAAGGGTCCGGTCAGTTCGAGCGCACACTCATCATCGCCGATGAAGGCGCATACGTCAGCTACCTTGAAGGGTGCACGGCCCCCATCCGGCGCACGAGCCAGCTACACGCAGCCGTCGTGGAACTCGTCGCCCTGGACCACGGCGAGATCAAGTATTCGACGATCCAGAACTGGTATCCGGGGACTAAGGAAGGGCAGGGTGGTGTCTACAACTTCGTGACCAAGCGGGGTATGACGGAACGCGATGCCAAAATCTCGTGGACGCAGGTCGAAACCGGTTCGGCGATCACTTGGAAATATCCGTCGGTCATTCTGCGAGGGGATAATTCAGTAGGCGAATTCTACTCTGTCGCTCTCGCCAACAACTATCAGCAAGCCGACACCGGAACCAAGATGATCCACATCGGCAAAAACACGAAGTCGACTATCGTGTCAAAGGGCATCTCCGCTGGTCATGGCGAAAACACATATCGTGGCGGAGTAAAGATCATGCCGGGTGCTGAGAACGCCACGAATCACACGCAGTGCGACTCGTTGCTGGTCGGCGATCAATGCGGTGCCCACACCGTTCCATACATCGAGGTACGCAACCCGACCGCTCGGTTGGAGCACGAGGCCAGCACATCCAAAGTCAGCGACGACCAGCTTTTTTACTTGATGTCCCGTGGAATTTCCGAAGAGGATGCTCACCACATGATCATCACCGGTTGGAGCCGGGACGTGATCAAGGAGCTGCCGTTCGAATTCGCGCTTGAAGCTGGACAGTTGCTGAAAGTCAGCTTGGAAGGCGCAGTCGGGTAGTGAAGCCACGAAGCATCACTCGACCAATCGGCTTTGTTCGTAACTTGAACACAGCCGACAGTAGCGAACTGATGTCTGAATCGATCCTCCGCGATCTGGTCGCGGCAGGTAGCACGCATACAGCCGGAAAACAACCTGGACAATCTGCACGAGAGACCGAATGCTGAAGATTGAGAATTTGCACGCCTCTGTCACCGACAGCGACGAAGTCATATTGAAGGGCATCGATCTGGAAGTGAATCTGGGCGAGGTGCACGCGATCATGGGGCCCAACGGCAGCGGCAAGAGCACGCTTGCCAACGTGCTGATGGGTAAACCGTCGTACACCGTCACTGAGGGCGACATCACCGTCGATGGCGAGAGCATCGTCGATTTGATGCCGGATCAACGCGCCCAATTAGGATTGTTTTTGGCGATGCAGTATCCGTCGGAAGTCCCGGGCGTTCGACCGTGGCAGTTCCTCAAGGCGGCGAAAGACGCGATCGACGACGCCAACGGGAAAAAGAAGATGTCGGTGCGCGAATTCTCGAGACTCTTCGATCAGAAAGTCGAAGAGGTCGGCGTCAACCCGGAACTGATCAAGCGATCGCTCAACGAAGGGTTTTCGGGCGGTGAAAAGAAGCGCAACGAGATGCTTCAGATGCAGGTTATGGACCCAAGGATCGCGATCATGGACGAGACTGATTCGGGACTCGACATCGATGCGCTGCAGGCGGTTGCCGATGGCGTCAACAAGATGCGCTCTCCAGAGCGCAGCTTTGTCATCGTCACGCACTACCAGCGATTGCTTCACTATGTCAGGCCTGATGTCGTACACGTCCTAGTCGATGGCAAGATCGTAGAAACGGGTGACGAGTTGCTGGCTGAAAAGGTCGAGCAGAACGGCTATCGCGACTATCTCGCAGCCCAGCGGAACGGGAAGTAGGGGTGCTTCTATGACCCTGAACGCAGCCGTGATGCCGACCAACTCGACTCGGCACTTAGAGACGTACCGCAACGATTGGCAGCAGTTCATCGTCGGCAGTTCCAGCAATGGTGTTGCCCCAAACCCGGTTCCCGATCTCCGTAACACCGGTTGGCGTGAGTTCGAACGCATCGGATTCCCAATCCATCGTCGAGGCAACGAGCTCTGGAAATACACCGATCTCAGACAGATTGACCGGACCGAGTTCCGATTTGGCGTACTTTCATCATCTGTCGACCGCGATGAGTTAAATCAACGTGTTCCTTTAGCCGATGCATGGCACAACGTCGTGTTCGTAGACGGAATGTTGGATGAAAGTCTTTCAGACACTGGCGATGCTCCGGCAGGCTCCGCGCTGAAGCCCATTGCCGATTTCGGCCTTCTCGGCGAATTGGCCGATTGCACCGACAACGCCTTTGTGGCACTCAATACGGCGTTTCTCAGTGACGGGTTGTTTCTCGAGGTCGCTGATGATTCGGAAGTCGACACGCCGATCCATTTGGTGTTCGTTACCACCGGCGGGGAATCTGGTCTGCGGGGAGTTTATCCCCGGATCGCGATCGCAGTCGGCAAGGGTGGCTCGGTAACGATGATCGAATCACACATCTCGGTGTCGGATGCAACGCATCTGTCTGCCCCGGTGTCCGAGATCACGTTAGGCGAAGACGCGACGCTGACGCACTACAGGTTACAGATCGACGGCGAGAAGTCGTTCCATTTCGCCACAACTCGGGTATTGCAGGAAGGGAACTCCGATTATCGCTCTACTTCGTTCAGCGTCGGTTCAGATATCGGTCGCAACGATGTCTTTACGCAACTGGTAGGCGAATATGCCGAATCGACGTTGCACGGTGTGTATTTGACTACCAATCGGCAACATCAAGACAACGAGATCAGCACTACACACACCGCGCCGCATTGCACGAGTGACCAGTACTACAAGGGCATTCTTTCGGGACGGTCTCGGGCAGTGTTCAGTGGCAAGATCACGGTCGAGCGTGGCGCTCAGAAGACCGATGCGAACCAGAAGGATTTGAACTTGCTGCTTTCGCACGGCGCCGAGGTCGATACCAAGCCGTCACTTGAAATCTACGCTGATGATGTGAAATGCGCGCATGGTGCGACTGCGGGTCACGTCGATGAAGATACGCTGTTCTATCTACAGTCACGCGGGGTCGATTACGATACTGCGCAAGCGATGTTGATACGTGGATTCGTCGCCGAGATCCTATCCGAATTCGAGGATGACGAGTTGCTAGCGTTCTTGGAGAGCCAGCTTGACACCTTGATGCCGGAGTTGCAGGCGGCATCGGACACCATCGGCACCGCTTAGTGCTGTTTCGTAACTCGCGCTAGAATATTTCGAACCGTGCAGGTGCTTGACGCGCACCGCGTCGCACGCCCGAATCTCCAGATGCGTAGCGGA
>JAAXHR010000361.1 GCA_012270805.1 Dehalococcoidia bacterium | reverse complement strand
GTCCGCGCCTGCTCGAACGGGACGATCATCATGTCGTCCCCGATAGCAAATTTCTCTCTCAAGCTCAGACCGTGAAACAGCACCACATCGTATCCGACATCTAGGTCGCCCGGCACAGCGACCGTCTTGTCTTCCCCGGCCGCATCGAGAAACGCATTCAACTCGGTCGCTGCCGCCCGGAAATCGTCGCCGGGTAGCTCATCGGCACGCGCCATCAGTCCCCCGATCAGATCTGTCAAGGAGGTCAAGTTGCCGCTGCCGAGGATCTGTATCCAGAAATCGTCTTTGCCGATGATCCGACTCATAATCCGCGCTAGCGTGGGATGAGAGCGCAGAATATGCCGCACGGGGTCCAGTACCGCGCACAAAGCCGTGTAATACTTATCTTCGCCAAAGGCATGGCTGTGGTGCGCCCTAGCATAGAGCATACGCAGATCGTCCAGGGGGAAGGCCGGCAGATTGCCGTCTCGCCTCCCTGACTCGAAATGCACACGCGGATTATGCTCGCGATACTCGTGCAGGTAGGGCTCTTGCGCTTTGGCCAGACTGGGGAGCGCCCGGGCAAGGCGGTCAATCCACTCGTCGGTCGAGAATTCTCCAGCCGTCATGCGCGCGTATGAATAACGTCGTCGAGAATCATCGCAATGTTTAATCCGCCGCCTACCGCGTCTCCAAACCGGCTAAGACTTCGCGGAAGCTGTTGAGACCTGCCTCTAGGTTCTCGATGATCTCTTCGGCGAGTTCGTCGGGCTCAGGCAGATTGTCTAGGTCCGTCAAGCTTTCGTCCTTGAGCCAGAAGATGTCGAGACTGGTCTTGTCGCGGGCACTGATTTCTTCGTAGCTGTAGCTGCGCCAACGGCCTTCTGGTGCGTCGTTTTCGTCCCAAGTCGATTTGCGCTGATGTCGGTTCTGCGGGTTGTAGCAGTTGATGAAGTCCGACAGATTCTCGAAGCGCATCGGATTCTTTTTCAGAGTGTGGTGAATGTTGGTGCGGTAGTCGTAGTACCAGACCTGCTTGGTCCAGGGATTCGGGCTGGCTTCGTGGTTGTCGAAGAAGATCAC
>JAAXHR010000245.1 GCA_012270805.1 Dehalococcoidia bacterium | reverse complement strand
GGTGGCACCGGCGCGATCCACCTTGAACAGGTGCAGACGAGGTACCACCCCGACGAACCGCCCGTGTTGAACGAGTTCAATCTGCAAGTTCAAGACGGCGAGATTGTCTGCTTGCTCGGTCCTAGCGGTGTCGGCAAGACTACTGCGTTACGGGTAATCGCCGGATTCGAGCGAGTGATTAACGGCTATGTGCGTCTCGGCAGCTCATTGGTTGGCTCTCCGTTCATTCACATCCCACCGCATGAACGCGCACTGGGTCTCGTATTTCAGTCCTACGCTCTCTTCCCGCACTTGTCAGTCGCACGCAACGTCCAGTTCGGAATCAAAGATGTCAATGACCGAGAAAAGCGGCGGCGGTCGCTCGAGATACTGGAGATGTGCGGCATCAGCGAATACGCCGACCGCGGTGTTCATGGGCTCTCAGGCGGCGAGCAGCAACGGGTGGCCCTTGCGCGAGCCATCGCCCCGGATTCCGTTGCCGTCCTGCTAGACGAGCCGTTCAGCAATCTTGATCCCAGCCTCGTCGTGGAACTGCGGCGTCAGGTCAAAGACATTATCCATGAGGCTGGAAAAACCGCAATATTGGTGACCCACGACCGCGAGACGGCTTTCTTAACCTCGGATCGCGTGGCGGTGATGCGCGCTGGGCGAGTGGAACAGATCGGGACCGCTGAAGAGGTGTATGCGCATCCAGTGTCTCCTCATGTCGCGCGCGTTATCGGGCGGTCGTCGTTCATCAAGGGGACCTACAGGGGTGGGAGAGTCTTCACCGAGGCTGGTGAGTTTCCAGCGGTTGCCGCGAACGGTTGGGACATTGCTGATGGCGAAGAAGTGTCAGCCTTGATGCGGGCATCAGAACTTAGGTTGCGGCGGCACGATACCCGAGGTTCCGAGGAAGACGGTTGGACACTCGAGCCGTTCACCCCTTGCGGTATCGACTGCCGTTGCGTCGCTCGCATCGCCTCCCGCGAATTCCATGGTGATTTCACCGATTTCAGCGTACGTCTGCCGTCGGGCGATACTTTTCGCGTCCGGAATCGTTCGTACGGCGCATCGTTGCCAGATGGCGCACCAGTAACCATCACCGCGGTGCGCGGAGCAAGTGTGATCATCTATCCGGCGAACGCGCGATAACGCCGGTCCGACAACCAGACCAGAACAACGGTTCATTGCCACCGCAATTCGCAGATCGTGTGAAATAAGGTTGTGTCAAAAGCGAAATCGTCTGAAACCGTACGAGGTGGTATAAAGTACCGCAACTCGTAGTTGTCTATTTTGACAAGCGACGGAGGTGCCCAAAATGACATACAAATTGAGTCTTCTGCTAGCAGTTCTGATGGTTGTCGCTTTAGCGGCCTTGGGGTGCGGTATTATCGGGGATTCGGATGGAGACGAGCCATATCGCATCGGCGTCATGGAATCACTGACCGGCCCTGGAGAAACCTACGGGACGGTGGCTAACCAAGCCAAGCAACTTGCGGTCGAAGAAATCAACGCAGCCGGCGGTGTGGACGGTCGTATGCTCGAGCTTGTCATCGAAGACTCGAAATGCAATGCCCAAGACGCCATCACTGCATACAACAAGCTGACTGACGTCGACGGTATCAAGATCATCTTGGGCACCTCGTGCAGCGGCGCAATGTTGGGTGCGGCACCATTGGCGGAATCGGACGGAACGATAATGTTTTCCGGCTTAGCGACAAACCCTGACATCGCAACCGCTGGCGAGTACATCTTCCGCACATCGATGAGCGATGCGCAGTTGGGCGTCGACACCGGCAATCTTCTGTGGGCCGACGGCATCCGAAACCTCGCGACCATTACGGAATCGACCGACTACGCCGAAGGCGTTCGTCGAACTTCGGTTGCACAATTCGAGAATCGAGGCGGTACCGTCGTCGCTGAAGAGCGTTACGCGTCTGACGTCACCGACTTCCGAACGCAGTTGACCAAATTGACCAATGCTAATCCCGACGCGATCCACCTGGCTGCCCAATCGGAGTTTGCCGGCGGAACCATCGTCAAACAGCTGCGTGAACTCGGTTATAACGGTCCGATCTACTCCGAGGTTGTCCCCATCGGGGCGACCGCGTTGGAGATTGCTGGTGATGCTGCAACGGGACTGAAGGCAGTGACTGCTGATCTCGATCCGGCTAACAACAAAGCTCAAGAGGTCCTCCAAAACTTCAGAGAGAAATACGACTACGTCACTCTCCCTTGGTACCTGGGGTCCGCTTACGATGACGTCTACATTACAGCTGAGTGCCTGAAGCAGACGGGCGACGACCAGGACGCGGATGGTTTCCGAGACTGTCTGTACGATATAACTTGGAGCGGCGCGATCGGCAACAACTACAGCTTCGATAGCCAGGGCGAAGTAGTTGGTTTGGCAAACATTGTTGCCGAGGTCCTACCGACGGGCGAACGAACCGAAGACAACCAAGGCTACAGAGTCTTGGGCCCGGCACCTATCGAGTAGGTAGCAGACTGACCAACCACACTTCCTCAAACGGTCAATTAACTATCCGTACCGGAGGTTTGCTGTGGTGCGCGTCCATCAAATTTCGACAGTTTGGCGACGTTAAATGCCGTGTCAATTGTGTAGATCCGGCTACATCTTGGCAGGCGTCGCCAAACCGATCTTGGAGTGAAATGCAAGACCATGACACGTAGACCCCTCCTCTGGCTTCCCATGCCAATTGTCCCGGCTGCAATCACGGTCTACATCGCGTGTGGGTCAGGCGCATTGACCGCAGAAGGAGCGTACCGAGTTGGCTTGGTGGAATCGCTAACTGGTCTGGTGAAACCCGCGGGATGGTAGCCAACAACGCCAAGGGCAAGATGTCATCACCAAATTCAAAGCACGATACGATTACATCACGCTGGCTTGGCATGTCGGGTCGACCTACGATGACACATAGCATTACTGCCGAGTGCCTCAAGCGAACCGGCGACGACCAGGACGCCAACGGTTTCAAAAAGCGTCTTAACAACATCACATGGAGCGGTGCGATCGGCAACAACTACAGTTTCGATGAGCGGGGTGACGTTACGGATATCGCTCCGTCAATAGTTGAGGTTTTGTCGACCAACCAAAGAATCGCTGACAACCAAGGTTTGAAAGTGCTAGGACCATCAACGGTCGATTAAGCCCACTACCAGTTTGCAAATGCAGTAAAAAGCGAGTGAGACCGCCCCCTAAACGAATCGGACCAAGTGACTGACGTTTCTAGCTACTTCTCTAATCGCAGCAACCTTCTCGCGGTCGTGTTGACGGCGCTAGTGGTTGCCTATATCGGCTGGAAAATAACCGAATCCCCTGACCAGGCGCTCCAATTCGCCTTTAATGGGATGTCAGTGGGCTCCGTTTACGCGCTAGTGGCGATGGGCTTCACGATCGTCTACAGCACAGTCTGGTTCTTCGACATGTACTACGGGGCGGCGGCGGCACTGGGCGCCTACGGGGTTTTCTACCTCAGGTCGTCGGAGACTTTGGGTGGGCTTTACGAAATCAACAACCCTATCGTGAACGGGATTTTCGCTCTGGTAGTTGCCGGTGTGGTCGCTTGGGCGTTGCACACTGCGCTCTACTACCGCCTGAGGAGCCGCTTCAGCGATAAAACGCTACGTATTGCCGGAGGTATAGTGGCTGCAATCGCGGGTCTGTACGCGGGCATCGTGCTCACCTATCCCAAGGAACTGCACGAGACGCTAAGTCCTATAGTCGCAGTGTTGGTTGCTGTCGGCGTTGTCTTGATTTGTCGTACCGTGTACGCCCGGTTGGCCAGCAACCGCGGACTGAAGATCGTAACGATCGCAGCGTTGGTTGCTGGGATCGGATTGGGTATTTTTCTGGGTATCTGGCTCGCTGATTCGCCCGGATCGAAGCTCTACTTGAGTTGGGGAGTATCCTGTTTTTTGGCTGGGGTGGTGTCGCTGGCGCTGTATCGCGGCCTTTACGTCTACATGCGGGAACGAGCGCGCTCTCCGTTAGTGATGCTGGTAGCCACATTGGGTATATTGCTAGCGTTCAGCGCACTCATAGTCATCGTGTTCGAACCTACCCCCCGACCGTTGCCCGAACCGTTCAGCAACGAGACGATGAATATTCTCGGAGCCACCATCAAGGGCTTCAACATCTTTACGATTGCTATTGCGATCATAGGATTCCTCAGTTTGACGTGGCTACTCAAAATGACCACGTTCGGTAGGACTGTGCGAGCCATCGGGGATGACGAAGAGGTTGCCAAGGTCGTCGGCATCAACACCACAGTTATCGTGGCGATTGTCTTTTTCATCGGTGCCGTATTTGCCGCGTTGGGCGGATTACTCAGCGGTCACGATACGGCGATCCAACCACGCATGGGCTTGCTGCTGTTGTTGAAGGGATGGATCGCATCCGTGGTCGGAGGCATAGGCAACCTGCAAGGCGCCATCGTAGGCGGTTTCATCCTTGGCATGCTGGAGCAGTTCGGGATATGGGATCTTGCTGGGGAGTGGCGTGATGTGGTCTCGTTCGTTGTGCTCATACTCTTCCTGTCGTTCTGGCCGACAGGCATCCTACCCAGGAAGTAGGACCGATCGCATGAACAACAGTCCTGCAGCAACAAACCCAACAATCCTCGCACGAGGTTTGTACACATTGAGAGAGAAGGGCGACCTTGAGCTTTACGCCAACGTATTCATCATCGGGATCGCCGTCATATTCACGCTGTGGCAAGGCACTGGTTTCGCCGTAACGTTGGCAACCGTGTTTTGCATCTGGGCCATCCTGTCTGTGGCATTGAACCTAGTCGTCGGGTACACCGGACTGCTGTCGGTCGGGCACATAGGCTTTTTCGGGATCGGCGCCTACGGAATGGCGATCCTGACCTCTGACACCTCATACGAACTGCTTCGAACTGAAGCGATTCCGCAGTTCGGTTGGCCATTTTTTGCCGCCCTACCCGTTTGCGTGTTGGCGGCAGGAGTAGTGGCTCTTGGTGTTGGCGTGGTATTCAATCGATTCAGGGACGACATCTACGTTCTGGTGTCTTTTGGATTTGCGATCATCGCTTTCAACGTGTTCTTGAGCTGGCGAGCATTGACTCGAGGGGCATTCGGAATTCACGACGTGCAGCGTCCTAGTGTCGGTGGATGGCGGCTTACTGGCGACATAGAGTTTTTGCTTCTCTGTGTAGTCTTTCTGCTGATCATGGTCGGCATATCGTGGTTCCTGGTCTCCTCGTCATTCGGGCGCGTTTTGAAGGCGATTCGAGAGGACGAGCAGGTAGCCCAAGTGTTTGGCTATCAGACGACGTACTACAAGTTAGCGATATGGGTAATCTCGGCGATGATGGCCGGGTTGGCAGGCGGGTTGTTCGGTAGCTTCACCACTTTTGTTGACCCGAACTCCTTCATACTTCTCGAATCGATGTTGCTCGTATCGATAGTTATTCTCGGCGGGCTGGCTTCAATCCGCGGATCCTTGCTCGGCGCGATGGCTTTTGTTTTGCTTGAAGAAGGAATGCGGTTCTTGCCTTTCCTGCCAGACGAGTTCATAGGCCAAGCCCGACAGGTGGTTTTGGGTGTGCTCCTCGTTTTGCTCATGCTGTTCAGGCCGCAGGGATTGGCCGGGAGGTACAAGCTATGATCTCTCAAAACGTCGAACAGAACGTCGACCTCAGCGAATACTACGGAATCGAGACCATCGGTATCACAAAGCAGTTTGGTGGCGTGAAGGCGCTGGACAATGTTTCACTGACCATCCCGATTTTCGGTATCACGAGCATCGTCGGTCCCAACGGCTCGGGAAAATCGACCTTTGTCAACCTGGTCACCGGTGTGTTGCCGTACGACGACGGCATCGTGAAGATCGAGGCCAATTCGTTCAAGATCATCCATGCACACGAGACGCCGGATCACGGCATCACTCGAACGTTCCAAGAAGTTCGCCTGTTCGATCAGATGACGGTCTGGGACAACATGATGGTGGTCTTGACCAACCGAAGTTTATTGCCGTCCATATTCGAACGCTCAAGTGCAGGGCATCGTAAGAAGACTGAGGAGATCCTCAAGCAGGTTGGGATGTGGGAGAAACGTGAATCGATGGCGGGTGAACTATCGTACGG
>JAAXHR010000256.1:8817-10875 GCA_012270805.1 Dehalococcoidia bacterium | reverse complement strand
TTGGCAGGGCACACACGGCATCATGTGGTGGGGTTCGCATCGTGAAGGCGAATCGATGAAGACGGCGCAGTGGACAATGGCGGCCCACACTTCAGAATCCGAGCAGATATGGACCACCGCGGAGCGCGCTGGCAAGACTCCGATCATGATCAAACAGGAGATCACTTGGCCCGCAATGCTTGAACGCGGAATGCAGATCGAAGGCTCCGGACCCGGCGTCTCTAACTATCACCAAATCTCCGGCTACCACCTCTTCGTCTCCGGCAACTGGCGGCCGCGCCCTGTCGGCGGAACCATCGACCCTGAAGCGACCGATCCCAGTCGCGGCGGTAGTGACGCACCATACGACTACGTTGAACTGCGACCCGCCGAAGGATGGGAAAACGTCCCGTCATCCGCCTTGGAGCCGTTGGAAACCGTCATTACCTTGACACCGCTGAAACGCGGCCGGACTATCTTACACCGGGGGCACGAAGGAATTCCGCAAGATTGGAACGCGCTCATCTACGCATCCGGTGATGACGGTTACGACCGTGTGATCGTCGCCGAAAGCAAAGACGCCGAAAACGTATTCGCAGACCTCGGCGTTGGCGAATGGTCCGATTGGCAACTCAAATCGTTCGAAATCGACGGTGAGGATGTTGAAGGTTACGTCAACTGCAAACTCATCACCCTAACCGGCAACGCCGACAATTTTGAACTCTTCTTTCCGCAAATCTGGCCACGACGGGGTTACTCGAATCCGCCATCAGTATCTGACGAGATCGATGAAAAGGTCGGCAACTTCCTCCAGAATCCCGCTCGCGACGCGCTCGGTTTCGTCGATGACCGAACCTACATAGAACTCTGCGACTTCCACCATGGCCGCATCGGCGATATCGCCGAGATGCTCACTCGCGACCACGACTGGGACATCCTAATGGCGGAAACCCATGCCACGGACTACTCTGACCACTTCTTTATGGGCTCCGCCGATCCTATCAGTGGAGCATCCCCTGAAGTCGTCGAGCGATGTCTCAACGGCCTCAAAGACACCTACGAATCCGCGGACAAAATGATCGGCCGTCTGATGGAACTTGCCGACGAAGATACGGTCATCTGCATCGTCTCAGATCACGGTGCCACACCCAACCGCAGCGATCCACCCGACATCAAAGACATCCTTGTCGAAGCCGGCCTCCTCGTCTTCACCGACACCCCGTCCAATCAAGACTCCGCGCGCACAGGTCCTTCTGGCCCGGGCGAAGTCCCGGACCGCGTCTCGTGGGATGTCATGATGCAGAACAAATTTGATGTCGATTTCGAGAAAAGCGTCGCCATTCCGATGAACTCCATCGACATCTTCATTCCCGTAAAGGGCCGTGATCCCGAGGGGCACGTTGAGCCTGAAGACTACGAAAAGGTCCAACGCAAGATCATCGACACACTAATGTCGTACACAGACTCGGAAACCGGTGAACACCCCTTTTCAGTAGTCGTCAGTCGTCAAGACGCCGAGATGCTGAACATCTGGGGAACATCCGCCGGCGATGTCATATATGCCATGAGACCCGAATTCGATGGTGTTCACGGCAAACATCTGCCTTCGTCAGTCTTCGGCATTGGTAGCCAACACTCAACGTTCGTCCTGGCAGGTGCCGGTGTTCGCAAAGACGTCCAGCTCGAACGCAAAGTTCAAGTCGTTGACGTCGCACCAACACTGTGCCACTTGCTAGGCTGGCCCATGCCGGCAAACGTCGAAGGTGGTATCGTCTACGAAGCGCTTGAGGACCCGAATTGGTACCTCAAGCCGTAATGAGATAACCTGTTTGAGAACTTGCCAATTTCAGTCAAACAAAACCACATCAAACGGAATCACGCAGAAACGCTCCTAGGAGGGGACATCATGCGAAGAATATGGTTATCCGCGTCAGGCGCAGCCTTGGCTCTAGCACTCGTGCTAACGGCCGTTGTGTTCGCGTGCGGAACCGAAACGATCGTCGTTCAGACCGTCGAGGTTGAAAAGGTAGTGGAACGTGCCGTTCCACAAACGGTCGTGGTCGAAAAGGAAGTTGAGGT
>JAAXHR010000256.1:0-8812 GCA_012270805.1 Dehalococcoidia bacterium | reverse complement strand
GGCGAGACCGTCATCCAAACTGTTGTGGTGGAGAGGGAAGTCGAAGTGGCTGGCGAGACCGTTATCCAGACCGTTGTCGTCGAAAAAGAGGTTGAGAAGTTAGTTGAGAAAGAGGTGCAGGTCGAGGTTGAGGTAACCCGCGA
Organism: Dehalococcoidia bacterium; assembly: GCA_012270805.1. Lineage (GTDB taxonomy): Bacteria > Chloroflexota > Dehalococcoidia > Lucifugimonadales > Lucifugimonadaceae > Bin127. The sequence goes on along the minus strand of JAAXHR010000256.1, from coordinate 8,669 downwards.
GGTCGAGGTTGAAGTAGTCGTGACCGCGACTGCCGAGGCCTACGGAGCTGGCGCAGGCGCCGAAGTCCAAGCCGCGGCAACTGCGGTCGTCGAAGCGCCGACGACGCAATCAGGCAAATTGGTCTTCGTATCGCCCGACATCGGAGCCGGTTGGTTCACAAGTTCACCGTACGACTCGTACACGAGTGACTATATAGGTGTGGCGGACGCCATCATCTACGCTGACCCGGCCCCGATACCCCAACGCGGCGCATTCAACCCGGCAATCAGCATCGCCAACGGATGGACTGTAGCCGCCGACGCGCGCTCGATCACGTTCAACATCCGCGACGGTGTCCAATTCCATCACGGTTTTGGAGAGTTGAGCGCTGAAGACGTCGCATGGTCCTTCAACGACGCCCTGCGCGAAGGCAACACCAACGGACGATCCGGTTTCGTCGGCGAGTATCAAGGATCTTGGGAAGCCGTTGACGACAACACTGTCATCATGCACGTCAAAGAGGGCGCGACTCTAAGCCCGGTATGGCTACTCGAGACTTCCAACGTCTGGCGAAACACGCTGACCGCGACCTCGAAACGCGCCATCGACGAACTCGGCGCAGATACCGGCGGAAGAAAGATCGGACAAGGTCCGTTCGAGATGATCGAAGGCGAAGCCGACAACTTCATCGAGTTCAGGGCCGTCACTGACCACTATCGAAAAGTGCCGTCGATTGAAGCCATGCGGATGGTTGCTATTCCCGAACCTGCGACACGAGTTGCGGCTTTCGTTAACGACGAAGTCCACATCTCCGTTATGTCGGCACAATTCGTGCTTGAGGCCACTCAGCAGGTAGAAGGTTCGCGCGTCCAACCCCTAGGTGAAGGCCAGACCCTGCACATCTACATGGGTGGCAACTTCTGGCAGACATCAGACCCGGTAGACCCTTCAACAGAGTTCCCGCGGGAAGGCTGGAAACCCGACGACGATCACCCTTGGATCAGCGATCCTAGCGATCCTGCGTCAATGGAACGCGGCAACAAGTTCCGACGCGCATTGAGCATGGCCGTGGACCGTGTTGCGATCAATGAAGTTATCGGACAAGGCCTCTACCCGCCGCACTACACCTTCACCGGATTCACCAGTAACGACCCGTTGTGGAAACCCGAGTGGGAAGTCCCGTTCGACCCTGAAGGCGCACGCGCATTGATGGCCGAGGCAGGTGTCCCTGAAGGTTTCACAATGCCTGCATGGCTGACCCCAGACTCCGGCTCCCTCCCGTTCGACATCGCAGAAGCTGCCGTCCTACAGTGGGCTGCCAACCTGAACTTGAACGTCGAAATCGAGGCAACTGCATACTCGGGCCGCCGTCCGACCCTCATCGGACGAACCATCGACATACCGCTGTATCACCACATGAACTTGGGCTACTTCGACGAGCCAAAGGGACGCTTGATGACGGCCGCAAAAGGCGGCGCCAACCGCGGCATTGAACTGCCAAACGACATACTCGAGAAGACCTATTGGGCGAACTTGGTTGAGACCGACGCACAGAAACGCATCGAGAACAACATCTTCCTCACCGATTGGCTTGCACAGACTTCGTTGGTAATGTCGATGGTGCGACAAAGCCAGCTGTACGCAGTATCGCCCGACGTCATTGAATGGATGCCATACACCGAAACGTTTGGCGGCTTTAACAGCCCAGACACGATCGTTCTGAGATAGGGCGAGGAACTTAATGTCGGCCGGCGAATCAGCCGGCCGACATGCGGTGGCCATCCTGCATCGGGTTTCGGGTTCCAGAAAATGGATGGCCACCGCATGTCGAAAATAGGATCCCTGCAGTCTTACCGATTGTTGAACAACGACCATGTGGCGAATCATCGTTAACCGTTTAGCCTTCGGAGCAGCGATCGTGTTGCTGATTACGATCGTCGTCTTCGGCCTGTCCCGCGCCGCCGGTGACCCTCGCAACATCTATCTTGATGAATACGCCACGCCTGAGGCCTGGGACGCTTGGGGCGAGCGAATGGGATTGGATAAACCTCTTTACGTCCAGTACGGAGTATGGTTGTGGGACGTGCTGCAAGGCGACTTTGGCGAGTCCTTGTACTACAACATCCCGAGCATCCGTCTCGTCGGCGAAAGAGTCCCAAACACCGTGCAACTAGGTGGCGTCGCTTTCGGTGTTGCCATCCTCATCGGAATCCCGATGGGCGTCATATCTGCCGTGAAGCGCGGGTCGATTGTCGATTACGGCGTCAGGGGGTTCGCCTTACTTGGTCAATCGGTCCCGGTCTTCTGGATCGGAATAATGATGATCCTAGTCTTCTCATTGCAGCTGGGATGGCTTCCTTCGAGTCGCAATGAAGGTTGGAACCACTTCATCATGCCCGCAATCGCGCTCGGATGGTTGCCTGCGGCCGGCCTGATGCGCATCACTCGTGGCGCGATGCTCAACGTTCTAGACAGTGAATACATCAAGCTCGCGAGAGCCAAAGGAGTCTCTTACGGCAAAATCGTTTGGATCCACGGTTTCCGAAACGCCATCATTCCACCCCTCACTGTTGCGGCTCTTATCTTCGCCGCATTTTTAACCGGCACTGTCGTCGTCGAAACCGTCTTCGCTTGGCCCGGCGTCGGAAGATTGGCTGTCCAATCCATCAAAAACAACGACTTTCCGGTGCTCAGCGCCATCGTCATCCTCTTCTCGTCCTTCTACATCCTGCTCAACCTCATCGTTGACCTCCTATACGCCCAGCTTGATCCCCGGATACGCCTAGACTGACGCTCCGGATCGACATGACGATCGAAGCAACATACGTCCCCTCGCCACTTGACGACACCCTGCCCCGCAACCCGGTGCTGCGTGCGCTTCGCATCGGATGGTCTTGGTTGCGCCGATACCCTGTTATTCCATTCATGGTTCTAGTCTTGATGATCGTCTGTGCAGTCTTTGCGGAGCAACTATCGCCGCACGACCCTTTGCGAGGCAACCTGCGCGCCGCCTTTATTCCCCCAGTATTCATGGAGGGCGGCACATGGGAATACCCTCTAGGCACCGATCACCAAGGTCGAGATGTCCTGAGCCGCGCCATATACGGCGCTCGCATCTCAACGATCATCTCCACCGCCGTGATCCTCGCAGGAGGTATCGGCGGTACCATCATCGGCCTCGTAGCCGGATACCGCGGCGGATGGGTCGACCAAATCGCCATGCGCGCCGTCGACTTCACATTGGCAATGCCATTCCTGCTTGTTGCCTTAGTCGTAGTGGTCGTCTTCGGACAAAGCCTCGAACTTATCATCGTCCTCTTGATCCTCTTCGGATGGGACAACTTCGCCCGCGTCGTCCGCGCCGAAACCCTGACCCTTCGAGAATCCGACTATGTAAGCTACGCTCGCATCCAAGGCGCTTCTCAAGCGCGCATCCTCTTCCGACACATCCTTCCCGGCGTCGTTGGCAGCGTCCTCGTAATCGGCAGCCTCCGCGTAGGCTCCCTCATCCTCACTGAATCCACTCTCAGCTTCCTCGGCGTCGGCGTACCACCAGACACTCCAGCATGGGGCATCATGGCTTCCGACGGCCGTCAGCACCTCTCCCGCGCCTGGTGGATCAGTACCATGCCCGGCATCGCCATCTTCCTCGTCGTCATGGGCTTCAACTTCCTAGGCGACTGGCTCCGCGACTGGTTCGACCCAAGGTTGCGGCAGTTGCGGGTTCAGTAAGTGGAGACCTGACTTTTAGTCGGCAAGTAGCTACTCCCGCTGCAACTCCCGACGCATCAGTTCCCCCATCGCTTCCGTCGGCGGAACACCCTCGAACATAACCTTGTGCGCCGTCTCGGTGATCGGCATCTCAACTCCCAACTGCAGCGCGATCCGCAAGGTCGCACGTGTCGTCGGCACCCCCTCAGCCGTCTGCCCCAGATACCCCAACGCCTCCTCGACACTATCCCCTTCCGCCAGCCGTGTGCCCAGTCGATAGTTCCTGCTCAAGGGGCTGTAACAGGTCGCCAACATGTCTCCAATACCGCTCAATCCGGCAAACGTGCTTGGCTTGGCACCGAGAGCTAAGCCCAACTGCGTTATCTCGTGCAAGCCGCGAGTCACATATGCCGCCTTCAAATTCGCACCCAGACCCGAAGCGTCAATGAATCCTGCACCAATCGCGATGATGTTCTTCAGCGTTCCACCCAACTCGACACCGATTATGTCGTCCGACGCGTAGACGCGTAACCTGTCACCGCTAGTCATCATCTGAACTCGCTCAGCAGTCTCGATCGAAACTGAAGCTGCCGTCGCAAGTGCCGGTAATCCGATGGCGATCTCAACCGAAAGATTGGGACCCGACAACGCGCAGATGTTACGCATCGCTTCATCGACCGACACCGAGTGGCAGACCGAAACGTTCTCAGCAATAACCTCGCTCATCCGCTTCCCACTCTCGATTTCAAGCCCCTTGGTGGCACTCAATACGATCGTGTCGGGAGCAATTTCCGCGACGTGCGCATCAATGACCTCCCGCATCGCAACTGATGGCACCGCGACGATCACGCAATCAACACCCGACAACGCAAGCCGCGGTTCATGGTGGACCGACATCGCGTCAGGGAAGATCATCCCCTCCAGATACCGTTTGTTTTCACGATCGGCTTCTAACTCAGCCGCCCTGTCGGCACTCCGCGCCAGCAACCGCGTCTCGTTGCCCTGAATCGCCAAAAGTACGGCCAGAGCCGTGCCCCAAGAGCCAGCGCCTATGATCCCGATTGCCGATATCGGATCAGGCTCCCTCACCAGTGGAGGTGGAAGTGCGCTCGGCTGCATCTATGTCGAGGCGATTCTCTGTCCCTTGATGCAATCGGATCATGTTTTCGCGGTGACTGAAAAGGATCAGCACCACTGCAGGGATCGCGAACGCAAGATACTCGATGGGGGCATTAAACCACTCGACTGGTACGTCTGCCAACGCCAAGATCGCCAACCCACCAACGCCGAGACTCGCACCGATCATCGAACCGAGCGAAACATATCGGGTGAGCAGTGCAACTAGCAGTCCAATCAGTGTGAGAACCGCCGAGATCGGGGAGAGCACCAGGATAGCTCCCCATCCCGTAGCAATACCCTTACCACCCTTAAACCCGGCGAAGATTGGCCAAGTGTGCCCAACGATTACCAATATCCCAGCCAGTCCCTGCAGCAAGTACCCCCCGGGCGCCAAGAGCAAAGCCAAGCCGACGATAAAAGCCCCCTTGCCGAAATCCAATACAAACACGAGCACAGCGGCTTTCTTGCCGGCTATCCTGAGAACATTGGTAGCCCCCATAGATCCGCTCCCGTGTTCCCGCGGATCAACGCCTCCCCACATGCGGCAAACGATGAGGCCCACCGGTATCGATCCGATGAAGTACGCTGTGGGCGCGATAAGCACCCAAGCCAACAGTTCGTTCATTTCGCCTCAATTGCCGCCGCGGTAGAACATCCGGATGGGCGAACCCTTGAATCCAAACGCTTCCCGCAGCCTATTTTCCAAGTACCTTTTATACGAAAAATGCAACGCTTCAGGGTTTTTGCAGGTTATCACGAATGTCGGAGGGCGCACCGAAACTTGCTCGATGCCCGATATCCGCGGACGCCGACGCCCCTTGGCAGGCAATGGACGGTCGCCCAGCGCGGTATAAAGCGTGCGGGAAAGTTCCGCCTCGTCAACTCGTTTGATGAATTGAGAAAATGTCCGCCTAACCGCGTCAGGGATCGCCCGGATCCCTCGCCCGGTCAATGCTGAAGTGAATAGGATCGGCGCGTCCGGAATGAACTTGAAGCGGTCGCGAATCTCGACAACTGCTTCTTCGAATGTTGTCTCCGCCTCTCTTCGCAAATCCCACTTGTTTACAACAACCACGCCCGCTTTGTACGCATCCTGAGCGAAACCGCCTATGTGCGTATCCTGGCTCGTAACGAACTCGGTCGCGTCGAGAACTATGACCGTAACGTCAGATCGCTCAATCGCCCCTATCGTCCGGATCGCACTAAACTTTTCGATGCCTTGTTCAGTCTTGCCACGACGCCGCAGCCCCGCCGTGTCCAAAAACATTATGTCGCTACCCTTGTACTCATAGACCGCATCCACCGTGTCCCGTGTCGTCCCCGGCAAAGGACTCACGATGGAACGCTCCTCGCCCGTCAACGCGTTGAAGATCGCCGATTTGCCGACGTTCGGACGACCAGCAATCGCAACTCGGATCACATCGTCTGGTGTATCGTCCTCAAACTGATCGTCAACGTGCGTCAGAACCGTGTCCATCAACTCGGCGATTCCGATGTCGTGGTACGCGCTGATCGGTATTGCCTCTCCCATCCCCAACGCCGCGAACGTGTACAGTTCAGCCATTCGCGTCGTGTTGTCCGTCTTATTGGCCGCAAGAGCGTACGGCTTCTCCGCCTGACGAAGCAACTCCGCAGCATCAAAGTCCGAGGCCGTAACACCATCCGCAGAATCCACCAGCAGTATCACGGCATCCGCGGTATGGATCGCTCGCTCGGTCTGCGTTCGGACTTTGTCCCAAAGCTGGATCTCGGCCGAAGGTTGATCCTCGATACCCGCCGTATCGATCAGCATGAAACGGCGGCCGAACCACTCGGCATCGACCGACACTCGATCTCTCGTGGTCCCCGGCGTGTCGCTGACGATCGCGATCCGGCTGCCGGCGATCCGATTGAATAGCGTCGACTTCCCAACATTGGGGCGCCCAATTATGGCTATTACGGGTAGCGACATCGTTATGGAAGTTGCTGCATTGTCCCCTCTCCGTTTGGGAGAGGCTCAACATTTCCCCTCCCCTCCGGGAGAGACACTACATCTCCCTCTCCCTCTGGGAGAGGGTTAGGGTGAGGGCCACTGCTAGCTCGCGACGATCTGCTCCATCAGAGCCATCTGTGCCCACATGCGGTTCTCGGCCTGTTGGTACACGATTGACGATGGGTGCGACAACATGTTCTCCGAGACCTCTTCGCCCGGGTGCGCCGGCATGTCGTGCATGAAACGAGCCTGCGGCTTCGCGTACTCCATCAATTCAGGATTCACCTGGTACCCTTGGAAATCCTTCAACCGCTGCGCCGTCTCCGTTTCTTGACCCATGCTCGTCCACACGTCTGTGTAGACGAAATCGGCGTGCCTCGTGGCTTCAATCGGGTCACGCATCTGAATCACGCTACCCATCTTCGTCAACTCCAAGGTGTAGCTTCCAACGTCGGTACGCAAACCGTACGGCAGTTCATACCCGTTCGGCGATGCCACTACGATGTCCCCGCCGAGTCCTGCAACCGCGTACGCCAAACTCGCCGCCACGTTGTTGCCGTCTCCGATAAACGCCACACGTACACCGTCGAGATAACCACGGACCTCCAACATCGTCATCACATCTGCCAACGCCTGACACGGATGCTCACCATCCGTCAACGCGTTGATAACCGGAACTTCGCTGTTTTCGCCAAACTCATCCAGCGTAGCTTGCGCAAACGTGCGAACCACAGCCATATCCGCCATGCTCGCAATTACCTTCGCAACGTCAGGGACCGGCTCCCGCTTGCCCAGACCGACTTCTTCGGGAGAGAAGTAAACTGGTTTCGCGCCAAGCTTCTCGGCACCGAGCCAGAAAGACAATTTCGTCCTCAGCGACGGCTTCTCAAAAAGCAGTGCCACCGATTTCCCGTCCAAGGCTCGACTCTCGGCACCGCTCTTGAGCTCGATCGCCCGGTACAGCAACGGAGATATCTCCGCAGGTGAGAGGTCTTTGAACCTTAAGAAGTGCCTGTTCATGTCCATGTCCTCATATCACGCACAACAAACCGAAAGCTGCGCAACATAACTAAATTGTGCAACATGCGAAATCCCTTCCAAATAATTCCCTCTCTCATCGAGGATAGGGGAGACGATAGCCCCTTTCGTTCACGAAAGGGGCGCGAGCGTAGCAAGCAGGGTATGCCCCAGATATATGCGGGCCTCCTTGTCATTCCGAGCGTAGCCGCGGAATCCCCCTTGAGATGCTTCGATTACGCTCAGTATGACGAACAACTACGCTGGATGGGAGAGTTTCGCTCGCTCAAGCGACTGCCTGCGCAGGAATGGCACGGGGGGCTAAGCTTCTTTTGACCAACGGCCCCCACGATAAGAGTCGCTTATCTTGTCATACGATCGCTCATCGGTAGCGACTTCATCCTGGCCTCTGAAGATGACTGTGATCAATAGTCCCACCAACAATCCTATCGGTATTGGAATCCAGGCTATGTACCACAGTCCCATGAATATCAACACGAGACCTGCAATGACTACGACAATCGGGATAAGCCCCGAAATCCCAGCTGATGCCAAAATCTCGCCGCCACTAGGCTCGTAGAATCCTTTGCTCTTTGTCCGCTTCGGCACTGAGATATCCCTTCAGCACGTCGCCCAGAACCCAAAAGGGCGTCACGCAGGCGTGAAGTTCGGCAACGTGTAGTCTTCGCTGATCTTAGTGAACACGACCTTCAGCGCCATCCCGATGCTCAAATTTTCCGGCTCAGGTTCCACTCCCACGATGTTCGCCGCCATCTTAGGCCCCTCCTCCAACTCGACGATTGCGGTAATGTACGGAATGTCGCCGGCGAACGATGGATGGGGTGGGATGTGGACGATGCCGAAAGTGTG
>JAAXHR010000122.1 GCA_012270805.1 Dehalococcoidia bacterium | reverse complement strand
CCCCTCTCCCGCTGGGCGGGAGAGGGTTAGGGTGAGGGCCCGCAGACGCGCTACGAATCGCCAGCAGTTAGCAAAGTTACCTCTAACAGAATCATTTGGAGCACGCTTTCCATTCGTTGCAACGCGTCATCATCCCAGAATCGCAATACCTTGAAACCTCGCGCATTTAACCAATCAGTGCGGACGGCATCGTTCTCGGCGAGATGTTTCTCGTTGTGTTGTCCGCCGTCTAGTTCGATAACCAATTTGGGTTTGTAACAAACGAAATCAACGATGTAAGGACCGATCGGTCGTTGACGTCTGAACTTCAACCCAGCAAATCTGCGTCCTCTCAACTCGGACCATAACGCTGCCTCAGCGTCTGTCATGTCTCGACGTAACCTCCGAGCACGAGATACCATCCCAATTCTTTGATTCTTGTTCATTCCTCGTTCTCGCCATCCTAGTTCAAAAAACAGACGCCCCTGCTGGTGCAGGGGCGTCCATTGCTTCGTCTCTAAACGCGAGTCGCGTTTACGGTGCGATCCCGCCGCCGAAGTAGACCCAGATGCCTTGGCCTATCTTCACGTCGTCACCGCCTTCAAGGACGTTGAACTGGCTGCGGACCGCATCCCAGGTGTATGACTTGACCGCGTTCTTGCCCAAGTAGCTATCGGCATTCACAGTCTCCTCGCCAGCCTCCAAGACATCGCCGAAGTTCTCTTGAGTCTGATCGCCTTCCTGGTCGATCACACCCACGAAGTTCCAACCCGGCAACGTCGGGATCTCAACCAGATCCGGCGGTACCAAGTCTGCCGACTCGCGGTTAGACTTGCCGATCAACGCAACGCGCTGCGTCACGAAGCCTTGGGCATGCACCCAGTAGCCGTAGCGAGCCGTGATCTTCGTCAGCGTCGCAAACTCGTCGTCCGTCGACCATTCGCCGTCCATCCGAGTCGCAATGCTCCACGGCTTCTCCGGGTCAGAGCCGTCCCACGCCGCGACCATGTCGACGACGTCTTCCGTGAAGACCGCATCAATCGACGGGTCGACCGGGTTGGCGGGCACTGAGACCGCGTTCCAGCCTGCGATCAACTTCAGGTCGAAGCCCTTACGTGCGGCGACCTTAAACGGGCGTTCGATAGCGCCAGAGTTGTTGCCTGCCGCATCCACAGCCTCAACCACGTAGCTGTGACCGCCGATGCTCATCTCTTCCGGCCAGTACAGGAAGCGTTTCGTGCCAAGCACCGTGACTTCCTGTTCAGTGCCGTCGAATTCGAACGAATCGACCGAGACCGACGACGCGTCGTCGAAGTTCAACAGTACGAACGGACGTGTCTCCGTTACTGTCTCGTCTTCGCCAGGAGTGGACGAAGCGGATAGTGCCGGTTTCTCGGTGTCGAGCGTGAACTCCGCGGTCGTAATACCCCAGTTGTAGGTCGTAGCATCGTCCAAGTTCTTGTAAGACGTACGATCGCGTCCGTATGCAACTACGGTTACCTTGCCATCCGGAAGCTCTTTATCGTCCTCGAAGTTTTGCCACTCGAATTCCCAGACCAGGCCCGGTCGCGAGAACGACCTCACTTGTTGCGCCTGAATCGTTTCGTCAGTGGTTTCGCCATCACCGCAGCGGAACTTGGGTTGATCGAACGTCGCCGTGCTAGTCGCTAGCGAGCCGCCACGGGCTCCGGTGAAGTTAGACAGCTCCTTCGTCTCCGAATCGCCATCGTCATCCGTCACCGTCCACGCAATGTTCGAACACACAGCCGTTATCGACGGCGTTGTCTGAATCGTCTCGTCAGACGCGATGCTGATCGTCATCGCCTCGTTCGTCAACTTGTCTGGGCCTTCGTTGCCCTCGCCGCTGCCGGAACCGCCGCTCAACGTAACTGTGAGTTGAGGAGCGATGCCATCATTGAGCTCGATTGAAGTCTCGTTCTCTCCAGTCAGGTCGCCGCCGCTAGACAGACTGTTGCCCGCGGGGTCCGAAATCGACTGGCCAGAACCGAGCTTCAGGCTCGGTGTCGCGTCAGA
>JAAXHR010000062.1 GCA_012270805.1 Dehalococcoidia bacterium | reverse complement strand
ACCGCGTTGGCGCTGGAGTCTAGCCAGAGCAGCGTCTCGTACGCGCCCATGCGGAACTTCTGGTTACCGCAGCCAGGCACGCACTGCTCGGGATACCCAACTGGTACACCCACCCCGCCTTCAGCGATGATAAGCGTGCCTTGGGGGTTGCCGGTAACGAGGTCACCAGGTGCGGCCGCAGCTTCTTTCTCGACGATGACGGTCTGGACGACCGGTACCTCAACCTCGACCTCTTTCTCGACGACGACGGTCTGGACTACGGTCTCGCCTTCTTTTTGGACGACGACTTCTTTCTCCACGACTCTTTCGACGACGACGGTCTGGACCACGGTCTCGCCAGCGACTTGTACTTCCTTCTCGATGACGACGGTTTGGACCACCTCAACGGGCACTTCGCGTTCGACAACGACGGTCTCGACTACTCGTTCGCCCTCTTTCTCGACGACGACTTCGCGTTCCACGACGACGGTCTGGACTACAGTCTCGCCTTCTTTCTCGACGACGACCTCTTTCTCGACGACGACGGTTTGGATGACCGTCTCGGTGACGGTTTCGCCACAAGCTATCACGAAGAGCGCCAAGATCAGGCTTGGCAACAATATCAGCGTCGCCGATCTTGTCCTCTTACCGAATAACTTCATGCTTACCCTCCTTAAATGATTGGAGCCGGCACCATGTCTTCGCGATCCGGGGGTGTCAAGCAACAAACCCGGCGATCCCGATAAATGTGCCGTTATGTGATGGAATGTATACCACAATTGCTTGAGAACGGTGCGCGCATCAACGGATAGCGCGCATGTCACGGGCGGATTTTGTTGCCTACAGTTCCGCAACTCGGACAGAGTTGAAGTACTGCCAGTCCCAGACGGCACCCCAGCCGGGTCGGTTTGGCGGTTTAACGTTACCGTTTTGGGGTATCGGAGGATTTAAGAGCCCGATTTCCCTTCCAAGTTCATCGCGCGAACCGCCGGGGAAGTATTCATAGTAGGTAGTGTTAGGGATAGCGCAGATTAGGTGGGTATGAACTAAACCGAAGAGTCCGCCGGGGCCGTTGAGTTCGACGTTTGTTCCGTGTTCAGCCACGTGTTCGGCGAGATCCAACAGTGCTGTGGTGCCATGCCGAGCGTGGGCTCTGACGAGGTCACACGCGCCCTGTTCGATCCAAATCTTGGATATTTCGGGCTCGTGCATCAGGGTTTCGAGGGCCATTACGGGTACGTCGAGTTCGTTGCAGAGAGTGCGCAAGCCGTTGAAGTCGCGGTCGGGAATGGCTTCTTCGAACCAACGGTAGTCGTGATTTTCAAGGGCCCGCCCGGCCTTGAGCGCGTCTTCAAGGTCGTAACGGGCACCAGCCGCGTCGTGCATGATTTCGATGTCGTCGCCACAGGCGCGTCGAATTTCGCCGAACCAGTAGGCGTTTTTCGCGACGGGCCACGATAGGTGGTCTTTGACGGCTTTGAAGCCGAGGGCTAGCGCTTGTTCTACATCTTCAATGGCGGCTTCTAGAGTTCCGCCTCCGCGGTAGTTGTAGTAGGCGGGAGCGGAGTCGCGAGTTGCCCCGATGAGTTGGTAGACGGGTTTGTTTTCGGCTTTGCCAGCGATATCCCATAGGCAGTTGTCGAACGCGCCGTACCAGCCGGGCATGGTGAATATGTGGCGCGTCGCGGTTCGCATTTTCGATTCGAGGCGCTTACGGTTAAGCGGGTCTTCCCCGATCGCCAAGTGTCGAAGATATTCGAGATCGATTGACCTCATGGTCGTGTAGCGAGCGTCACCTACCGTACATACGCCTTCGATCCCTTCGTCGGTGTCGACGTGAAGGACGTGGTACTCGGTCGGATGTGGTCGAGTTGGAACCGATCGCCAGACGTTGCGATCGCCGAGTGGTTCCAG
>JAAXHR010000095.1 GCA_012270805.1 Dehalococcoidia bacterium | reverse complement strand
CCGGAGGAACTGTGCAAGCGGTAGTTGTGCGCGCTGCGCTAGAGCGTCGGCGACGGCGCATCGGAGCGCGGAGACGGCAGTGGCGAGCTTCTGATCTTCCTCGCATGCTTCGGAGGTTACGCCGAGGATCTGCATGACATGGTCGTCGGACGCGATGCGCTGGCCGCGTAGCCGATTGGCGAGGCGGGCGGTGATGGCGGCGACGGAGCCGGAGAGTTGCGTCGAGGTGATTTCGCCTTGCCCAGCGATGCCGTCTGCGTCCACGAGGTTTATGGTGGCCCAGTCGGTGCCACCGCGGGCGTGGATCTCTTGGAACTGGAGTGAGGTCGGTGACCACCAGATGTCGGGGGATGAAGTGATGGGCATAGTGGAATATTAATTGTCTGGGCTGCGGTCGCGGTTAATACCGGGTGATTCGGGCACCCCCTGCGTTCTCGCTACGCTCACCCGCGTCCCCCTCGCTTCACGAAAGGGAGGTGGGCATTGGCTATGATTACTGGATGCAGCGTCCGAACCGAAGGGTCGATGATCGCCCGCGTCGTAGTCGTGGGGCTACTCGGCGCGAGGGTGCCCCGGTGTTGCTGCCCGGTGGTGTGAGCGAGGAGGAGATTGCGGAGCAGGAGCAAGATTGGTGGCGGTTATTTGTGGCGGTGGAATTGCCGAAAGAGGCGATCAGAGTGTTGGATCGGATGGCGCGATCGATGCGGGCAGCTTCGTATGAAGGCAAGCAGCGACGAAGGCCGTCCAGAGGCGAGGCGGCATATGATGCTGTGCGTTGGGCATCGCCAGAGAATATGCATTTGACGTTGAAGTTCTTGGGGGATGTGCATCGGGATGATTTGACGCATCTGAAGGAGGAGTTGGATGAAGTGGCGGCGGAGTCATCCAGGTTGCGGTTAGCGCTGGCTGCGAACGGATGCTTTCCGGGAGAGCGGACGCCGCGGGTGTTGTGGACAGGGTTGGATGGGGATCTACGGCGGATGTCGAGTCTGGCGACGCGGTTGGAGGGTGCAATGGTTAGGTGTGGGTTTCCAGAGGAGCGTCGGGAGTTTACGCCGCATGTGACGGTGGGGCGTGTTCGAAGCGGGACGCAGAAACGAGTGTTGGCGGCGATCGGGCAGCGGTGGATAGAGGCTAGACCGACTGGAGCGGGCGGTGATGTTGGAGTACCAGTGGAGAAGATTGTGTTGATGCGGAGCCATCTGCACCACAATCGGCCGACGCGGTACGAGCGGTTGTATGAGGTGGGGTTGGCGTAGTTCCGTCTCCATTCGCATGAGGCTGCATCAGGCTCTCAGCCCGTTGCGTGTCGCTGCTCAGTCGTCAGAACAAATCGTCAATTAGATCCTTAAAGATGTTGACTACTCCAACCACAACAACGGTGATGATTGACACTGTGATTACGGCAGGAAACAAAGCGATTATGATGTTTTGTATTCCAGTAGCAATAGCTTCCATCGGGTTAAGCCTTTCTTGTGTAATCCGTCCTCAGCCTAGTAATTTTGGTTGGCCTAAGTTGCGCAGGATGTCATTTGGATGGAGGTGTCAACTTGGACTATCCACCGATCAATTGGCTAACGAAATTGCGCACTCGGGTGCTAATAGGTGGCGAGTAATACTCAGGTAGCAGTATCCTTCGCCTGCTACCGACCGCCTCAAGCAAAAGTTGGTCGCATTTTTTTGAAGGGGAGAGTAGATGCACGCGGACGCCCTGAGCCTTCAGTTCCCTTACGAGTTCAGCGTACTCCTTGTCTGTGGCGATCAAAACCAGCGTGGTGTCTTCAGGATCTTGACCACAGTCGCTCTTGGCGTGGTCGTAGATCTCATTGATTAGATCCTCGTTGTCCTCGAAAACCCGCCATCCCCGTTTATCAAGTTCATCTGTTTCGTTGGCTTGGCTCTCCCATGCGAATGCTTTGGAAAGGCGGTACGATGCTCTGCCGAATCTCTTGGTTAACTCGTTGCTGACCCAAGTCAAAATCTCATCAAGTTGGTTCCATGCAACCGGAACGAACTGGAAATCCCACAATACGATCAGTCGGGACCTGCCCTTCGTCTGTTTCGCTACTGGCCTTCTGCGATGGAAGAATTCAGGTGTCACGCCGTGCTCCTTTGCTAGTGAATAAATCGCGGCCAGAGACTCAGCATCTGGTTTAGTCGCTCCGTTCTCCCATCGGGAAAGCGTGTTGGCCGGTATGTTGAGCAAGTTAGCCATCTCTCTCTGCTTTAATTTCAGTCTCTGTCTCAGATGAATCAACGATGAATACCGGTACTCGTACCTGCCAGATCTGATCGGTGTCATGTCTTTCTCAACTACATGAGAGTTTCGTCTATGCAAATATTATGCACTACATATCTGTAGATGTCAACTGATATGTGTAGTCGATTAATTGCAGCGATGTCTGGACGCGTGTGTCGGATGACGAGTTTCGGGAAGGGGACTAGCAGAGAGGATGGTTTTAATTCGGAGTCATCTGCACCACAACCGGCCGACGCGGTATGAGCGGTTGTATGAATCGCGGTTGGTGTAGGTTTTCGGACTTTCGCTCTGGGCGCAGCTGGCACCCCCTGCGGATCGCTGCGCTCCCGCGTCCCCCTCGCTTCGCGAAAGGGACGGAGGATGTACCTGGGGTGTAAACTCATTGCGCGCCGTGCTGTCGAATATGTCGGCGTCAATTTGGAGGGTTGGAAGAAATGAAGATTACGGATGTTAAGACTTGGGTTGTTGATCCGCCGGGGCCGGTTTATGGGAGCACGGGTGAGCGGCATTGGACGTTTGTGCGGATCGATACGGATGAGGGGATTTCGGGTTGGGGCGAGGCTACGAGTAGTCCACGGCGCGGCAGTTTCTTGACGGCCCAGGCGGTTTTGGAGATGAAAGAAGCGTTGGTGGGTGAGGATCCGGTGAACATCGAGCCGCTTTGGCATAAGTTGTATCGCCGGTACACATACATGGGGTCTCGAGGTTTGCCGACGACAGCGATCAGCGGGATCGATATCGCGCTGTGGGACATTCGGGGAAAGGCGCTGGGCAAGCCGATCTACGATCTGTTGGGTGGGAAGTTCCGCGATGAGGTGCGGTTGTATGCGAACGGCTATTTTGCTGGCTGTTCGACACCTGAGGAGTATGGCGAGGCTGCGAAGAAGGTCGCAGAGTCGGGACATGAGGCTTTGAAGCTGGACCCGTTCTTGGAGATGCGTCCGTATCACACGGCATATCAGACGGGTCAGATATCGCAGAAAGGGGAGCAGGTGGGTTACGACATCGTGCGCGCGACGCGTGAAGCGGTGGGGCCGCAGTTCGAGATATTGATCGATGCGCACGGCCACTACAACGTGCCGGTAGCGATACGAGTGGCGAACAATCTTTACGAGCAAAGCCGGATCGAGTGGTTTGAGGAGCCGTTGCCGCCTGAGGGTTTTGAAGGGTTGGCGACGATACGCGCGCACACCGAACCGAATATCTGTGTCGGCGAGCGATTGTTCACTCGGTGGGACTTCCTGCCTGTGTTCCATCGGAACTTGGCTGACTACATCATGCCGGATATTGTGTGGACGGGCGGTATCAGCGAGATCCGCAAGATCGC
>JAAXHR010000089.1 GCA_012270805.1 Dehalococcoidia bacterium | reverse complement strand
GTTCTAAAAACTCAGGCCATCCCGCCGAAATCCATTGACCTTATCGTCACATCGCCGCCCTACAACGTCGACATCGCCTATGACTCCCATGTAGACAACGACGACTATGGGCAGTACCTGGTCTGGACTCATCTGTGGCTCGCCCGATGCTACAAGTGGTTGAAACCAGACGGCCGCATGTGTCTAAACATCCCGTTAGACAAAAACAAGGGCGGGCAACAATCCGTAGGTGCCGACATCACCCGAATGGCGCGTGAGATCGGCTACGGATACCACTCAACTGTCGTCTGGAACGAAGGCAATATATCTCGGCGCACCGCTTGGGGATCATGGATGTCCGCATCCGCACCCTTCGTTATCGCTCCCGTCGAACTCATCGTTCTTCTCTACCGCGACACCTGGAAAAAGCAGAAGCGCGGCACGTCAGACATAACCCGCGACGAGTTCATGGAATGGACCAACGGCGTATGGGTCTTCAACGGCGAAAGCAAGACACGCATCGGACATCCGGCGCCATTCCCGGTCGATCTACCTGAACGCTGCCTAAAACTCTTCAGCTACGTTGGTGATACGGTGCTTGATCCCTTCCTCGGATCCGGCACAACCCTTGTAGCTGCTCAGAAATTCGGACGCCGCGGCGTAGGTATCGAAATCGATGCCGGCTATTGCGAAATAGCGAAGAAACGTCTCAATCTGGATCAGGGAGTGCTGTTCGATGGTGGAGCGTAGAGTCACGCAAAAAGGGTTAATCTTCGAATACTTTGCTGCCCGACCCAAACAAGACATTCCCACATCTGAGGTTGTTGACTGGGCAACCGCGGAGTATCTTCGAATCACCGGCAATCCGCTGCGCGATCCCGACCGCATGATTCGCACGCTCTTCTCGGAGGGCAAGTTGATAAAAGTGCGAACTGGCCTGTATAAATACGACCCTGACGCAGTAACAGACAACTCCGAGGAAAATTTCACAGCCTCACAGAAAGCCGAGATACTCAAGAACGGCGACTATCGCTGTGCCATGTGCGGTGCTACCGAAGACGAGGGCGCACTGTTACACGCAGATCACATCGTGCCCCGTTCTAAAGGTGGAATGGCTGACGTTGACAACGGACAGGTGCTGTGTAGTCAACACAACAATCTAAAGAAGAACTACGGACAGACCGAAACATGTAAACGCATGTACAAAATTCTCTACGACAAAGCCGTTGAACTCAACGACACTGCGATGCGTGAATTCATCGAAGATGTCATGCGCGTATACGACGACCACAACATCAACAGCCACATCGATTGGCGTCCTCAGTTGCCTACCTGATCTGACTGAGGCACATACTTGATCCCAACCGACTCATAACCTTAAAACTTAACTGTGCACCGTGCGCTAGCAGGGCATCCTTATCATTGAGCACACGATGTCTGGTCAAGCGTGCCTTACCCCGTACAACGAATCCTGCCTGCTTTGTAGCAAACCTCTCGGCGAAGTGGCGCTTCGATTCATAGACGGCGAAACCTTCTGTGAAGAAGATGCCGCAAACGTCATCACCTACGGTCTAATCGGTGCAGCATGCAAACGCCAGATGGCCCTCGCCCTTCACGCCATGTCACACAAAGATCGCGATCTCGACGGACTGTACACTGATCTAACCGTTATTTTTCAGAAATATGGGTTGATCGATAGCGAGGAGTGAGAATATCTCCTCAACTCTCCACACATTAACATTGAACTCGTAGCAACTCCCGGCTTTACGCACGGGTCGACTTTCAGCCGAGGACAGGATTAGGACAGGTGGCTAGCGCGTCATGATGAATCGCAACATGCTCAGGCAAGCTCAGCAGATGCAGAAGAAGATTCAGGAGGTGCAGGAGGAGATCGCCAATGCGACGTCCGAGGCATCCGTCGGTGGCGGCGCGGTCAGGGCGGTCGTGGTCGGCGGGTCACGTGTCGAGAGCATCGAGATCGACCCTGAGGTCGTTGATCCCGAGGATGTCGAGATGCTGCAAGACCTTGTGATGGCCGCCGTCAACGAAGCCATGGACAGCGCCCAGCAGGTGGCCGCCAAGAAGATGCAGGCGATCACCGGAGGGCTGAACCTGCCCGGTCTAGGCTTCTAACCNNCACCGCCATCCGACGCGCCCCGCGGCGTCGCGGCACCAGTCGCACGTGTGATCGAAGCCTTCAGGCGACTGCCGGGCATCGGACCCAAATCCGCTCAGCGCCTCGCCTACCACCTCGTCCGTATGCCCGAAACAGAGGCTGAGGAACTAGCCGAAGCCATCACTGGTGTCAAACAGCGCATCAAGCTCTGCCAGACCTGTGCCGACATCACCGAGCAGCCCACCTGCCACATCTGCCAAGACCTCAATCGAGACCGCAGAACCATCTGCGTAGTCGAAGAGCCTCTTGATGTCACCGCCCTCGAGCGCACCCGAGCCTACAACGGCCTCTATCATGTCCTCCATGGCGCCATCTCGCCAACATCCGGCATCTCTGCTTCGGACCTCAAGATGAAAGAGCTGCTTGAGCGTCTCCAAGACGAAGACGTCGGCGAAGTGATCGTCGCTACCAACACAAACCTCGATGGCGAGGCTACCGCGATGTACCTGCAACGAGCCATCAGTCCTGCCGGCATCAAAGTCACTCGACTAGCCCGCGGCCTGCCGTCAGGCACCGACATCGAATATGCGGATGATGCGACGTTGGCGCATTCTCTAGAATCCAGATCGGAAATCAACGACTAGTTTCCTTTTGGCAAAGTTCTCCGTTTTAGGCGGATTGAGAGCGGGTTTTGCGAAGATCCTGATCGTTTGTCAAGATGGGCATCCCCCTGCGTGACCCCCTCTGAATCTTCCCCTGAGAGGGGGAGGGATAGGTAGCCGCGTCCCCCTTCGCGTTGCGAATAGGGAGGTAGCAGGGTACACCCGGAGTAGGGAGTTTCGCGATGGTCCAAATTGCTTGTCGAGACGGGTATTCCCCTGTGTAACCCCCTCTGAATCTCCCCCTGAGAGGGGGAGGTGGAGCGTCAATCTCCCCCTGAGATGGGAGGTGGAGCATCAATCTCCCTTGAGAGGTGTAAGGGATAGGTAACCGCGTCCCCCTTCGCGTTGCGAAAGGTGAGGCCGAGGGAAACTGCAATATCATCTACCAAGAGATAGTCTCCGACCCTGTGCGGGAGAGGGTCGGAGTGAGGGGCACTAACCCATGAAAATCGAACAAGTCGAGACCTTCCTAGTGGACCGCTTCCTTGTCGTCCGCATCACCACCGATGATGGCACGCAGGGCATTGGCGAATCGTGCTACTGGGCATACCCTAGAGCGGCTGAGGAGACGGTTAAAGCTCTCGGCGAGGCGATCATCGGCATGGATCCCGGCGACACCGAGCACATCTTCAACTACATGCACCGCTACAACGGTAGTTTCCGGGGTAACAGCATCGCCGCCGCGATATCTGGCATCGACATGGCTCTCTGGGACATCAAAGGCAAACGCCTTGATGCTCCGGTCTGGGATCTGCTCGGAGGCCGTGCCCGTCAGAAAATTCGAGGCATCTTCCTCGGCGTCGGTGGCGAAACGCCCGACGAAGTCGCGGAACGCGCCAAGATCGCCGTCGACCGCGGCTACTCCGCCCTCAAGTTCACTCCCATGCCGCGCGAGTTCCAATTGTTGAAGTACCCGGTCCTTGTCGACAACGCCATCGAGATGCTCGCCGCGGTCCGCGAAACCGTCGGAAACGACTTCGACATCGGTATCGAGATACACCGCAACATGCGGCCCTCAGAGGCTGTCGTGTTCTGCGAGAAGGCGATGCCGTTCAATCCATATTTCATAGAAGATCCCATCGTGCCGGACGGTGTCCTCGCTATGTCCGAAGTTGCCACAAAGATGCGTCTTCCGCTCGCTGTGGGAGAGCGCAACACGGGCATCTACGAGTTCCGAGAATACGCGCAGATGACCAACTGCTCGTTCTTCAAGCCCGACATCGCGGTCGCCGGGGGCATCACTGGCGTGAAGAAGATATCCGCAATAGCTGAGGCGCATCACATCTTGATCGCGCCGCACAACTTCCAGGGACCCATTGCAACCGCCGCGTGTGTGCAGCTTGGGATTTCTTCGCCATCTTGGGACGTTCTCGAAGCCGTTGACGAGGATAAGCCCCCGCGATCAGACATGGTGGATGCGCCGATGGAAGTTGTGGACGGCTGGTTCACGTTGCCTGAGAAACCCGGTCTCGGGGTCACCTTCAACGAAGAAGCCCCCGACCTGCATCCGTTCGACCCCGCTCGCGTCCCGCCGCCGATCCGCGAAGACGGTAGCGTGGGACTGCGCTAGCCTAGTGGATGTCCCTTTCGCGAAGCGAAGTGGACGCGAGCGAGCGAAGCAATGCTCGCAGGGGATGCGAATCCCATCTCCCTCGATGTGAGAGGTTCAGGGTGAGGGTTGAACACTCTTCCAGAGGAATCTACCGGTCTCGCCATTTTGACTCGAACGAACATCCGTGCCAACGTTATGGTTGGCAAAGCGTCAAACGGATGAACGATTTGTAGAGCGAGTCTTGAGCGAGAGTGATCAGAGAAACGAAGAGGGAAAACTTTACGAAAGCGATGACCGTGAAGCGATTTGGGCGATTCGACCGCGCTGGTCAACGCTTTATTTTGTGCTATTCACATTGCAGGTGGTTGTCGGCTTTGGCATCGCCACATACGACGGGCTATCATCGACAACTCCCGAAAACTGGATACAGGCGTACTTTGATATCATTCTCCGTACCGGGCAGGTTGGGATCGCGGCGGCGGTCATCACGTTTACAGTCATCGAACTACTGGGTAGCATCATGTTAATGAGCGAATGGATACGAGTTAACCTCGTCGAACCCGCCAAAGAAAAGCAACGCGCGAAAATAGAAATGCGACGAGAGGAAGGTCGCGCAGAGGGCCGCGCAGAAGGTCGGACAGAAGGCCGCGAGGAAGGCCGCGCGGAGGGCCGGGCGCAGGTGATCGCGGAGATCAAGGATTGGGATAGTCGTCGGCGAGCTGCCGAACAGCGCGGCGAAACGTTCGACGAGCCACCGCCGTACTTGGAGAACGGAACATCCAACCACCAGAACTAATCACGCCACGCAAAACCCCGGTTTCCGCTATTTCCTCGTATCTGTGTAAGTTAAGACTGCTATGTCGCCGCCTCGACGACGATACTTCAACGCCGAAGGCATCGTCGTCCGTGCTCGGGACCTCGGCGAGGCCGACCGCATCGTCATCCTTCTGACTCCAAATCGCGGCCTCGTCTCCTGCGTTGCGCGAGGTGCTCGAAGAACCACATCCCGAACCGGCGGACACATCGATCTGCTCCGACACATCACCGCCCACATCTCGGAAGGCCGATCCGACCTGCACGTGATCAGCCAAGTCGAAACTGTCAACGCTTATCTCCGACTCCGCAACGATCTAGACCGCCTGACCTTAGCCTCACACTTCGCCGAGATCTGCGAACGATTCTCAATACAGAATGCCTCAAACCTGCCCCTCTTCGCCCTCCTTCGAGACTCTTTGAGCTACGCTGAATCGACACCCAAACCAATCCTCCCCCTCCTTCGCCTCTGGTACGAAACGACTCTGCTTACGGCAGTCGGACTGCAGCCTCAACTTCATCGGTGTGTCCGCACCAACACCGAGATCCCTCCCGGCGATCACTGGTTCTCACCATCCGAAGGCGGACTTATCAAACGTCCAGACCAAATGGACAACTCATCTATCCCCGATCCAGTCGCCTTCAACCAAGACGACCAAAATGCTGGTCTAACTCAAACTACGCCCATTATCCCAGCACCGCTGAACACCATCAAACTGCTGCGTCATATAACTCGTACGCCGGATTGGGGGCGATTGGAAGGCTTGCGGGTTGATGCGCGGGATGTTGATGGTGGGTTGAGAGTGATGGGAGCGATGCTGAGGTATCAGCAGGAAAGGGGAGTGGGGCGCGCGGAGCGGGTTATGGGGGAGGTAAGAATGTGAAGACTTTAAATTTACCGACGAATACTATCCAATTGCGCGCTTAAGGCATCACGCTCGCATGGAATTGCTCAGGTTGCGGCGGAAAACGGGGACGCGAATCGGTGCCGAATTCCAAAGGAGAAATCTGTGACTCGTTCCGGAATTTCTGAAATCACGGACGATTAGCTTGACACAACGAATATCACGTAATATAGTATCCGTGATAGGGTCAAAGTAATTGATATCACGGATAATCACGGAGACGACAACCATGACAATCAACAGCACTATCGAACTCAATCGGGTGATTCCGGTCTCACGCCACGGCAATAGAGTGAAATACATCGCTGCGATCACTGCCGGACGCGTGTACGAATTGCTGGAGTCGAGAGGCATTCGGGTCGACTACGACTATCAGCGAGGTATCAAGGTCACTGAAGGAAGGGATGGGTCGGAAAAGCGGACGCCCATGGTTGACAACGCACGTGTCGATGACATGGCAAGGAAGATCTTGGAAAACCAGCTCTACGGCGGGGCGTTAACTTGGAATCTTCGCAAAGACGAGGTCAGCTGTAGATACGATGAGTTGAACCAAAAACTGACGATTACAGGTTGTCCAACGATCCCTGATTCCAATCACCGCCATCAAGCGATAAAGAAGGCCGTTGAACGGGCACGAAATTTCGGGTTGTCATTCAATGAGGACGACTATGAATTCCCGTTGCTCATCGAAGAACTCGACATCAGTGGCGAATCGCAACTTTTTTACGAGTACAACCAATTGGGCAAGCCGGCAAATCCAACGCGGAGCCGTTACATCAACCAAGTGTCATTGCACAACCGCATGGCGAACGCGATCATGGAAGGTTCAGTCTTGAAAGGTAATGTCGAACTCGTTACGAACAACTTGACGCGTAACACAAACAAGGTGATGACATTCAACACTCTAGGCAAAGGGATTGAGCAAGGATTCCGATCATTAGACGAACTGACGTTCGATGAGGTGCGCGTATTCTTGGTGGAATTCGTTGATAGTCTGGCAGAGATACGTCCCGAGGTCGGCTACTTGCCAATCAGCGAGCGGCTTAGAATCCGCGAGTCGACCATTGGAGATTCCGGTCTTGTGTTTCAGGCGTATTTTCGGCTTGCCGGCGACCTAAAAAGTACACCCGATTGGCGGCAACGTCTACTTAGGCTGGGAGAACCATTTGTCTATCTGGATGATGAGGGGGAAGTGGAATATAAATCCCAGGATCTGATGAGCAGGCAGAACCCCCTTTGGCGACACACTGTGCTCGTGGAAAGCGCCAATGGCAGAGTAAGCATCGCAAATCGAAAGGATAGCAGGGAATTCGCATACAGGGCGTTGCGTGAGGTGGTCGGCCTGTGACTACAACGATCTCGAAATTCGAGGTGCATAGTTCAAAGCACCAGGATGGGCAAGGAGTATGTGCATGTTTAAAGTAGTACGGACCACTGCGATCATCTTCGCGGTATTGCTGACAATCATCACCTACTGGTTATTGAACGGAGTAGGCGACATCAAAGAAGCACCAGATACTTTCTGGCTCGCAATCGGCGTGATCATCGGTGCATTTGCGACTGCAATTTCCCAAACTCACCGACGACAACGGCTAGGCTTGCATGTTGCCAATTCGACGCACCTACTGGGTGTCAGTCGCAAACCGACGTTGGCACACCTACATCTGTTGGGCGAGATGGGGCGTGCGTTTCTACGTCAGATTCGCTTGCGTGAAGGTTGGATTCGAATTGGTGATTTTCAAATATCGTCAATGACGACTTAGCCGCGGGCATTCAGTGGTGTTGCACCTCGTCCCTTGTTGCTGATGTCAGATCCCGAACTTTTCGCCGACGAGTTACTCGAAACGGATGTCCGAAGATTCATCATCCAGCCGTTCCACTTTACAAGGGGCAAATTCGTCGCCAACACGCGCGAAGAAGCCGTCAGGTTGATGGCCGATAAGCTGGACTGCGACATCCAAGATTTCGTTGGCGCATACATGCGAGATTACGAAATGACCGAACGCATTATCCGCGACCGCCTAGCGGAAGAAGACATCACCCTGGGACAAGGCAAAGACGGCTTCAAACCGCCGTTTTAGGGAAAGTAGGATTGGCCTCCCGGATGGACGTTCCGTCCGATGAAGCGCCCGCCTGTGCGGGAATGATGAGATGGCGGATTGCGGCCTTAGGGCTACTCGCCTTCTTCAAGAACTCCTGCGGATTGCAGGTACTTGAAGAGTTCGGAGTCGATCTCTAATACGATCAGCGATTGACCGTCGATGATCTTCTCGTAGGCTTCCAACGACCGTCGGAACTCGTAGAACTCTGGTGCCTTCTCCAAAGCTTCGGCTAGGATGGTGATGGCTTCCTGCTCTGCCTCACCGCGCAGTCTGGCCGCAGTACCGTTTGCCGTCTCCAAAATGATTTGGACGTCGCGATCGACTTCGGCGCGGATCTCCCGGTCTCGTTGCGTACCTTCTGCGCGCAGACCTTCTGCGATGCGGGCACGCTCGGCTCTCATGCGGGCGAAGACAGATGCCTCAATCTCGGTGGGGAAGTCGGCTCGCTTGATGCGGACATCAACGATCTCGATGCCAAGCTCGTCGACGAGCGGACGGAAGTAGGCAATCGATGAGTTGCCGATGATCTCGGGACGTTCCTCACGTTCCAGCGCGTCGAGTTCCTCGTTGGTGGCTGGTCTGGCGCGCGCCGCAACGCCTTCGACGGTTTCCTCGGTTATCAAGATCGTCAGCCTGGGGTCACGCAGGTTGTTGTTGAACAGATCCAACGCTTGTTGACGTGAAATCTCAGACCGGTTGCTGGCTTCGGCAACACGTCGCATCACTTGCTCACGGGTCTCGGATATGACCTCTGATTGCGTGTCAAGAGCAACTTCACGACGTAGCTGAGAGTTCACGATGTCGGAAACGCGCGAAACCGCTTCAGTTTCGGTTCGTAGACGCTGGAAGAACTTCAGGGGATCGACAATTCGGTATCGAGCATAGGCGTCGATAACCAGGTTCCGCTTGTCAGATGTGAGCAGCGACGCCGGTTGGGCGTCCACGCGCAGCAGTCGGCTGTCCATCTTCACAACTGTCTCGACGAACGGCTGTTTGACGTAGAGGCCAGGGCTTCGGTAGTCGCGCTGGAAGGCACCGAAACGAGTGACGATCGCCAGTTGCGTCTCGTCGACGGTGAACAGCGCTTGCGGCACAAGGATGAACGCCGCAACGACGATGATGATGATTGTGAGGATTAGGCGGGGCATCGCGTTATTCGCCTCCCGCCGAATCGGTTAGGGATTGTCCTGACAATTTGCTCAAGCTGTCAAGCGGCAGGAGCGGCAACGCGTTGGAGCCGGAATTAATGACGATCTTGGATTTGCCGGCCATAATACGCTCAACGGCTTCCAAGTAGAGGCGTGTGCGAGTCACATTCGGCGAAATCTCGTAGCTGGTCAGGATCGCTTCGAAACCTTCAGCTTCACCGCGTGCTCGCTCGATACGACCTCGCTTGAAACCGTCCGCCTCTTCCACGATCTGCGCCGCTGCACCAGTCGCCTGGGGTATCTGCGACGCCTTGTATGCTTCCGCCAAGTTGATGTCGCGCTCCCGGTCCTCACGTGCCCTTACCACGTCCTCGAAGGCGTCCTGTACCTCAGCCGGCGGGTTGACGTTCTGCAACAGCACTTGAAGCACGTCGATGCCAGTGTTGTAGTCGCGAGTGAGTTCGCGCATCTTGTCCAAGATGCTCGCCTGTACTTGCTCCTTCTCAGTCGTCAGCACGTCGTCGATGTTGCGCGCGCCGACCACCTGCCTCACCGCGGTCTCTGCGATGTCACGCAGAGTCTCGCCATCCGGATTTCCGGACGGAACGTCGCGATCCGGGTCACCCGGATCATCGACCTCGAACAGGAAGTTGCGCAGGTTTGAAATTCGATACTGCACAACCATCTGGACGTCGACGATGTTCTCATCGCCGGTGATCATCTCGGATTCGATTTGGACCGGTGTCGTGCTTGAACCGTTCGGTGCGCTACGGAACCCAAGTTCGAGTCGACGTGTGTTCGTGACTGGCACCACGTTTCGGGTGCCGACGGGGCCTGGCCAGTGCCAGTGAAGACCTTGGTCGGCAATTGCTACGAAACGTCCGAATGTTCGCAGAGCCGCCTGCTCTTCAGGCCCAACAGTGTAAACACCTGTCGCCAGCCAAACGACGGCCGCTATCGGTATCAATAAGAGAACTACTACGCTTGCCCGACCTGATCCGCCGCCGCTCTGTTCAGATGATTCTCGCGAAGGTCCGTCGTCGCCTCCGAATCCGGGGATGCCGCCAAGCGCCTCACGAATGCGCTGCATGATGTCGCCGAACGTTACCTCCGGCTCTTCGTCGCGCTCGGGGGGGCGATACATCAGCGAATCGTCCGAACCTTTGTCGGTAGCCGATGCTTGTGGGGAGTTGGACATCTAGGAAATTATCGCGTCTTGGATCGCGCCAACAGAAGCTAGATACGTGGAATGCCAGGGGAGAGTTTTCAGTCGGAGTTCAGATCCGTATGCGATGGTCGGGAGCGAGTCCTAAGACGCAATTATACGTGACGGAACTCTAAGAAACAGTCAAACATTATCTAGGCGGCCCACCAACACCAACCCAAAAACAAAACTCCCCCGACGAAATGCCGGGGGAGTATGCCATAGCACTTTGGCGCACGCCTTACGAACCGTTATCGCCGAGGGCGGCGACGATGCGTCCGGCGTTCATCGGGGTCTCCCGCAATCGGATGCCGATGGCGTCCTTGAGGGCGTTGCCCACTGCCGGGACCGGCGGAACGATCGGGACTTCGCCGACGCCTCTTACGCCGTAGGGGTGCACCGGGTTCGGGACTTCCACGATCACCGTCTCGATGTTCGGGAGATCGAGCGAGGTCGGCATTCGGTAGTCAAGGTATGAGGAGTTCGACATCACGCCGTCGTCGCTCATGTAGTACTCCTCGTTCAACGCCCAGCCGATGCCCTGCGCCGCTCCACCTTGCATCTGACCTTCGACGTACGACGGATGAATGGCACGTCCAGCGTCTTGCACGATGGTGTATCGGACAACATCGGTCTTGCCGGTCTCGGGGTCAACCTCGAGGTCGCAGATGTGCGTGCCGTATGCTCCACCGGCTGCTTCAAGATCGACGCTGCCAGTCGATGTAACCGGTCCGCCAGTGTCGCCGAGCTTGCCGGCGAGGTCTTTGAAGCCGATGCTCAGCTCCGGGTCTGATTTCGACGAGAAAACTCCGTCTTCGAACTGCACGTCATTTTCATCGATGCTCCAGAGCATCGACGCACGCACCTTGAGCTTGTCGATCATCTCGATGGCGGCGTTGTATGCCGCGTAGCCCGTTGCGTAGGTGA
Organism: Dehalococcoidia bacterium; assembly: GCA_012270805.1. GTDB lineage: Bacteria > Chloroflexota > Dehalococcoidia > Lucifugimonadales > Lucifugimonadaceae > Bin127. Next base: position 64 of record JAAXHR010000089.1, on the reverse strand, counting down.
CTCGGCTGCCGCCGGTGACGGCGGTGAAGCCGACGGTATCGGTGTCGACGACGGTCGGGTTGAC
>JAAXHR010000253.1 GCA_012270805.1 Dehalococcoidia bacterium | reverse complement strand
ATGAGATACACCACGCCCGGCTCTCCGTACCGCAACGACATGCATATGCGACCGATATCGATACGCACGGAACACGTCCCGATCGATTTCGATCCGACTTTACGCGCGGCTCCTACCGGCTTCAGCATCGCCTTGCAAAAAGCCGTCGGCAAAGGCGAATTGCGGCTGTCTAACGCAAATCCGCATGATCAACCCATCCTCGACTATCGCTATCTGAGTGAACCCTTCGATACGGAGCGAATGCGAGGTGCCGTGCGCCTCGCTGCAGAGATTTCGGAACTGCCGGAATACGCGCCAGCCAAAATGCGCCGTCTGACTCCCACGGACGACCAACTAGCTGACGATGAAGCCTTGGATAAATGGTTGCAGGAGAACGTCAGAACGCAGCACCACTCATCGGGGACGTGCAAGATGGGGCCGTCGTCGGATCCGATGGCAGTGGTGTCGTCAAAGTGCGAGATGCACGCGGTCAATGGGCTGATGGTGGTCGATGCGTCGGTAATGCCTGACGTGATCCGGGCGAATACGAACGCGACGACGATCATGATCGCGGAGAAGATTGCGGCGGGGATGGGGTGAGGACGCGGATTCAGATGGGCGTCACTTGGTGCCCATCTAGTCCTCGACTACGATCATTTTTACGCAAGTTATACCGAACCCGTTAAACAATTAGGAAATGGTGAGCGCAAATCGATTAAAGCGCGTAACCGGAGTGGTCATCCTGTTCTCGTTGTCGCTACTCATTGCGTTCGCCTGCATTTCCGAGAATGGAGGAACGACACAAAACTCGCCTGGCAGCAAGACCATTCCTCTGTGGAAGACAGTAGTCAACGCCACACTGGTGCCTACGGTTACACCGTCTCTCACTCCCGATCTGCCGACGCCAACATCGACGTCGACACCCAATCCGGCATGGACTTCAACACCTACGCCGACGGTTTCGCCGACACCCACTGTAACGCCGTCGCCATCGCCAACTCCCGAACCGCTGTCTGAGCGTGAGGCATATTGCCGTGCCAACGCGCTGCCAACTTCGACACCCGGCCCGGGCGAGACGCCTACTCCGGTGCCGACTTCACCGCCGGGTGTCGCCGATGATGAAATCCCAGCGGACTGGATAGCGAAGATGGATGAGATTGAGGAATGGGTCCTGGAGATTTACCAGATGGATGGCTCAGAGGCGGGTGAATTCAGGCGCATCTTGGTTGATGACCAGGTCTGGAAGGATTGGCGTGCAGATGCAGTCAAAGATTGGGCAGAGGACGAAGATTCGGCGATCCATCTGTGGGAGCAAATTAACCGGGCATTGACGTTGCTCTCTGCTGACAGCAATTTTGCCGAGTTCACTGCGGACTATCAAGGCGAGAGTTATATGGGTGTTTACGACCCGATTAAGCGAGAGATCATTATTCGCGCCAGCCTCGACGAATTCGATGTAGGCACTGAACTGGCTTACGTTCATGAATACGCCCATCACGTGCAAAACCTGAAGTACGACTTCGTGTCTTGGCGCAAATGTTTCGAGGGCGATGCGGATGCATCTAAGGCGACAACTGCGTTTATCGAGGGTGACGCCTCTAGCGCGGAATATGAATACATTGAGACTGTAATCGGTTGGGACGCGATATATGAGTACATCGACAGTCTTGATGAAGACAACGATGACGATTCCAGTGTCGATGCCGAACCTGTGATGACAAGGTATCGGAATGAGATCAATGATTTCATATATTCGGGAGGGACGTTGTTCGCATGGGCAGTAGGTGAATTTGGGGATTGTCGAGATTGCGGTACTGACCGACGGAGGATCGATGCGGCGTTCGAGCATCCCCCGTTTACTACGGAGCAGATCTATGATGTGTCTAAATATCTCGACAAAGAGAAGCGATACACGATAGATTTGCCAGAAGATTTCATGGGTGCCGATTGGGATCTGCGTCACGGCTCGACTATCGGTAAGTCTGCTTGGGTCGTATTGCTTGCAGCACTGACGGGCGAGGACGGCGACGAGATCCACATGCAGTTTCCCGAATGGGATGGAGACTACGGCGTGTTGTTCGAGGACAAAAACGGCAGAGCACTCTATGTGCAGGTTGTCCGATGGCGTGGTGACGAGTACGTTAACAGGTTGGCGAATGTTTTCGACGCTAATTCTCGTTTGACTCGGCGATGGACAGCGCCTCCATCAGATGATGTGGCGTTTGCAGATTACTATCTCTGGGAAGGCGATACCGGTGGTATCGCATTGGGTGTCGAATCCGTGCTGGGCTGGCATTACACCATGTTTCTGGCGGTAGGACCGGATATCGAATCCGCCGAAAAGGCTGTTTTCGACGCTCGTGACAACGCCACACTCGACGGGAAGATCATGTTTTCCGATTCTTCCGCCACGCCTCCGCCTTGAATCTTGGTTGGCCTTGGTTCTGAACAATATGCACCTTAACGGCGCCTGTAGATTTGTCGAAGGTGGTACGGATGAGTCTAAGTTCCATCGAGTCGCTTGGATAACTCTCTCAGATCGTAGAGGAGTTTAGGGATGTCCGTTTTGATTGTGTCCCAAATGATGTCAACATCAATCGCCTCGTATGCGTGTGTGATGCGATTTTAACCCTTTGGGTCTCAATTCTGCACAATATGCACCTTCA
>JAAXHR010000166.1 GCA_012270805.1 Dehalococcoidia bacterium | reverse complement strand
GATGCCGTTCTGAGTCGCGAGTTCGCGCTCAGAGTCCTTGATCGGTCGCGAGGCATCAGAGATTACAGTTTCGCCAGCCGTGAACTTCATGAAGCCGCCGCCTGTGCCGGAGATGCCGACCGGGATCTGGACTTGGGGGTACTCTTTGCGGAAGTCTTCGGCCGCCGCCACTGTGACCGGGTACACCGTGGACGAACCGTCGATTACGATCTCGCCCGAGAGCGGGCCAGCTTCCCCTGGCGCTGCTTTCTCGGCTTGTGCCGCAGGTTGCGCGGTTGCTGGCTGTTGGGGCTCTTCACCGCTGCTACAAGCGACTATCACAACCGCTGTCAACAGACAGATGATCAGCAGGCCCCTGGCATTCGCCAGTTGCCTAGTAAATTGATATTGCATCGGGTTTCGGGTCTCCTGATATCAATTCGTTTTTCAACGTTCAGGAGCACGCAGTTGCGCACCCCCCGAAGAATCACAATGCATCACGTTGTTTAATTTCGATTTACATCCCCGCCAGGAGTACGCCTTTACCGCCTTCTTAGAAGAGGCTCTTGAAAAGCTGATGTTGTTTCTGCAAACTCGTGAAACCGAGATTGTGTACATACTGGCAGCGCACTTATGCCTCCCCCTCTCTTGATGGGAGAGGCCGAGGGTGAAGATGGCAAGTTGGGAAATGGCTGTCGGCATGAATCCGCGCGTTTTCGAAGACATCCGCCCTCACTTCGGCCCTTTCCCATCATGGGGAACACCATTCCATCTCCCTCGATGCTCAAGGGGGCATTTAAGGCGGTTTAGATCATGATCCGCCGCGCACTCTCGGCGTGCTCCCTTGGCGAAATGGAGAGGGATTTGAGATGCCCTAAATCAACCCGCGCTTCCTGAACGCTTTGGTCAGCGACACTCCCACGAACGTCAAGGCAACTCCGAAGATCACGAATATCAACAACCCGCTTCCGGACGGCACGGAGCCTCCAGTGTCGGGAGGAGTAGGTTCCTCTTCCGGCATCGCAGTGGGCACTGCCGCTCCTCCCGGAGTAACTTCAACCACTGCAGGAACAAACAGCGATAAGCTCTCGGTCATGCCGCAGACCGCGATGCTGCCAGTACCCGGATGGAAGCCCGAGGGCGGATCGGCAGATTCGAGATACTCCCAGTCATCGCTGTCGAATTTGAGCACTACCACCTCTTGGTCCGCGTATGTCGCGGGAACAGCGAAACAGACGACTGTCGGAGCATCTGGCGTTCCGTCGACCCTGATGCCTCGATCGTCGCGGAGGTACAGAGTGATGTCGAGGGCCGAAACTTCAGTCAATAAGCTGAGGATTCCGGCGTATCGGTTGTGCGAAGGTATGTGGATGTCTTCGAGATCGGGGGTTTGTGGAGCGGTCAATCGGACGATGGATCGCGTCGCGTCCGCGTCTTCGGGCAATGTGATCTTGACGAGGGAGGACGTGCCCCCTACCTGAGTCGAAAGCCCCCGGTTGGATAAGGCTTCGGTGGCAGATACGGTCACATATGTCAACCCTGTCAGGGCATCCAAGTTACCGGTGAGCATGTTGCCTGCCAGCCGCAGGTCAGCAAGTTCCGTCAGATTGGCAAAGTTCGCCGGAATCTGGCCGGTGAGGCTGTTGTTCTGCAACCAGAGCATTGCCAAATGGGTGTGAACGTCGCCGACCCAGTCCGGGATCTCACCCTCGATGCCGCTGTCGTTGAGATAGAGACGCTCCATAGAGTTGCTCTTAGTCTCGAGATTGACAGGGCCGGTTGACGCGAACGTGTCCCAGCTGAGATTAAGGTCGTTACCGCCCAGGCCGAGCCAGGACAGGGGAACGTTGTTGAGGTCGGGGACATCGCCCGTCAGCTGGTTGTGTGCAAGATTCAGCCTCTCCAAACTGGACAGGTTGCCCAATTCAGGCGGGATCGAGCCCGATAGATTGTTGCCGTTGATCCACAGCTGAGTCAGGTTCGTCAGATCGCCCAGTTCAGACGGAATCGGGCCCGTAAGCTGGTTGTTGGAAAGATTCAGTCTCTGCAAACTGGTCAGGCTGCCCAGTTCAGACGGGATTGAGCCTGTAAGCTGGTTGGTGAAAAGACCCAGGAAAGTTAGCAAAGTCAGTTGTCCCAACGAGGCAGGAATCGAGCCAGTCAGCCGGTTTCTGCCGAGATACAATCCAGTCAGATTCGTCAGATTGCCCAGTTCAGACGGGATCGGGCCTGTAAGCTGGTTGGTCCAAAGAGACAGCAAAGTTAGAGAAGTCAGTTGCCCCAACCAGGATGGAATCGAGCCCGTCAGTTGGTTGTCCGAAAGATTTAGTCTCTCCAAACTGGACAGCCTGCCCAGTTCAGACGGGATCGAGCCTGCAAGCCGGTTGCCCCAAAGAGACAGAAAAGTTAGAGAAGTCAGTTGCCCCAACGAGGAAGGAATCGAACCCGTCAGCTGGTTCTCCGCGAGACTCAGCCCCTCCAAACTGGACAGGTTGCCCAGTTCAGGCGGGATCGGGCCCGTCAGCTGGTTCTCCGCGAGACTCAGCCCCTCCAAACTGGACAGGTTGCCCAGTTCAGGCGGGATCGAGCCCGTCAGTTGGTTAGCTGCAAGACTCAGCCTCTCCAAACCGGACAGGTTGCCCAATTCAGGCGGGATCGAGCCCGATAGATTGTTGCCGTTGATCCACAGATGAGTCAGGTTCGCCAGATCGCCCAGTTCAGGCGGGATCGAGCCCGTCAGTTGGTTAGCTGCAAGACTCAACCTCTCCAAACCGGACAGGGTGCCCAGTTCAGGCGGGATCGGGCCCGATAGATTGTTGCGGTTGATCCACAGTTGAGTCAGGTTCTGCAGATTGCCCAGTTCAGACGGGATCGGGTCCGTAAGCTGGTTGGCCCAAAGAGACAGGAAAGTCAGGGAAGTCAGTTGCCCCAACGAGGAAGGAATCGAGCCTGTCAGCTGGTTCTCCGCAAGAATCAGCCTCTCCAAACCGGATAGGTTGCCCAGTTCAGACGGGATCGGGCCCAAGAGATTGTTGCCTCTGAGAGATAGAACACGGACCTCGTTGCTTTCGCATCTGATGCCGTACCAGGTACAGACCGCCCCGGGACCTTTCCAGCCCGAGTTGTCCGTCCAGTTGGCGCCACCCGTCGCGTCGTAGAGGGCTTCGAGAATCTGCCTATCGGTCAGCGTTGTCTGTGCTTGCAGTCTCTCGGCATCGTGAGTGGTGCATAACAGAAGCACCGCTATGATCGTCAGCGCCCAAACATGGAATCGCCGAATGCGTATCGCCGCCGCGGGGCCATCATGGCTGTATCCCCTCCATTTATCCAACAAATATTCAAAATTTACGCTGGTCCTATACCTGATGAGACTTCCGACCAATCCCAGGTCGGGAAGCATCGAGACGCTCGAAGCTTTATTGTGAAGGCCCATGTTCATGCTGTAAATCCGTGTAGCACCGCTCGCGAGTAACGAAAACACTCCGCCCCAAATCGCCGTCGTGCGCTTCATCTGGACCGCGTTCACCGAATTCTCCTCAAGACATTACCACAATGCATCTCAATGCATGTCGAAATTGTGGCAAACAGGTGCATTTTATTGACATTTTCGTGTTGCTCCGAACGACGGATGATGTGAAAACCCCTTCAATTTCCCCTGAATATCGAGGAATAGCGATGGTCTCATCCGTGCGAGAGGGTTTGGTGCCCGCCCCGGACTGAACCGGGAGTGAGGGTGAACAGACAAAATTACGAGATCGGCAACCGCACCGTGAACGTTGATCCCTCACCTACCACGCTCTCCACTTCCACCGTTCCATTGTGGATCTCAACGATGTTTTTCGTAATTGCAAGCCCCAATCCGAAACCGGTCCTGTCACCCGATGACCGGTGCGATTTGTAAAAGCGTTCGAAGACGTGCGGCGTCTCTTCCGGATCGATCCCTTCACCTGAATCTTGGACCGAATAAGCGACGAACTCTCCGTCCTTCTTGCAGCCGAGCTTGATCGTTCCGCCCGGTGGAGTGAACTTCTGGGCATTGATCAACAGATTCCCAATTGCCCGCTCGATCTTCGGTCTATCGATCAACACATCCGGCAGGTCATCCGCAATTTCGGTCGAGAATTCGTGATCCGAGCGTATCCCAACTGGGCCATGACTCTTCATGACTGAAGCAATCAGTTCCGCAGCATCCGTCATCTGGAAGTGAACTGGCGAGCGTCCTGATTCGAGCAACGTCAGCTCCATTAGCTCATTGACCAAGGCCGTCATGCGTTGCGTACCGTCGTCTATGCGGTCCAGAAACTGTTCGATGACTTCCGGCGGCAACTCGGCCCCCAGCTTCAACGTGTCAACCGATGCCTGAATCGAAGCGATGGGTGTGCGTAGCTCGTGCGACGCGTTCGCGACAAATTCCCGCATCGCTACACTAAGCCGATACTCGTCGGTGCGATCATTGATGATGACCATAGCTCGCCTCACGCCGCCCTCGTCCGGCGGCAAAGGCCGCGAATAAAGTTCCAAGTGCCGGTGCGTGTTGTACAACTCCACGCTTCGACGCACCGTCTCCCCTGCCGTTGCGCTCATAGCCACCGCCTCGTTGATCTCATAAATGTTGACCTTCGCAGCCAGCGGCGTTGGACCTGCCCCACGAGGCGAGAAATCAAACCGCAGCATCCTGCACACAGCCGGATTGGCGTACTGCAAAATCCCATTCTCGTCCACAACCAGAATCCCGACCGTAATCTCGTTCAGAATCGTCTCCTGATACCGGCGGTTCCGATCAGATTCCGAGAGCGTGAGTTCGACACTGTCGGCGAGACGGTTGACGGCGTTGAGGATCCGCTGCTGCTCAGGCGGACCTTCTATCTCCAGTCGGTTTCTGCGGTCTATCGACCTAGTCCGAATGATCCCGGTGGCAGTCCGAATGAAGAAGAGCATCTGCCGATGACCGATAAGCCACACGATGATGACCGCGACTATCGAACACACCGCCATCACCCACCAGCCCAAAACTCCGTACAGTGACCATCCGATCACTAACGGCAACGCCGCCGCGGTCGCGTAGCGCCATCTAAGCGGTATGAAGTCCAAGATTCTGCATCGATCGAGCATCGGTCACGGTACGAAGCGATACCCGACACCCCTCACAGTCAAAAGATGAGCCGGGTTAGAAGGATCGGCCTCCAACTTGCGCCTCAGCAACGAAACGTGAACATCGATCGTCCGCGATCCACCAGAGCTTTCATCGCCCCAAACGCCCTCCAACAATTGAGAACGCGAAAACACTCGGCCGGGTTGTGAAGCGAGATGCACAAGCAAGTCGAACTCTTTGGTCCTCAAATCTAGGTCGTAACCCTCCAGAACTGCGGACCTGCGAACGAGATCGATCTCCAGATCGCCAACTTCGATGGTGTGCCCGCTACCCGAACCGTTGACCGGGAGATTGTTAAACATGTGCGCCCGACGCAACTGAGCCTCGACCCGTGCCATCAGTTCGCTCAGACTAAACGGTTTGACTACATAGTCGTCAGCGCCGCTGCGCAGGCCATCGATGCGCTGATTCTCCTGGTGCCAAGCTGTCAACATAATGATCGGCACTGCGTCGCCAGAGTCTCTCAACGCCTTGCAGACCTGCATCCCACCCATAACCGGCAACGATAGATCCAAGATCATCAACTCGACGCTGTTCGATCTCCGAATGTCGAGTGCAGTCGCACCATCCGAAGCGGTCAAGACGTGATAGCCAGTCGCCTGAAGATTGAACTCCAATGTGGCGAGCAGACCGGGGTCATCCTCAACCACTAAAACCGATCGTTGGCCTTGTCGCTTCGTCGTCAAATGAGATCCCTTGTCTCTATACCTTTTCAGCTACACCAGATTTCGCCGACCGGTACGCGGCGTCGATCATCTCGATCGCCCGCATCCCGGCCCAGCCGGGAGCCCAGTTGGGAACATCTTTTCCGAGCAGGATGTCCGTGAAGTTGTCCGGGGGCCCTCCGCCGTAGTACTCCCCGGCATCCTCCCCTACATCAACCTTGATGTGCTCTCCATCATGCCTTTGCACTTCCAATCGCGCCCGATCGATGTCGAGCACGAACGCACCCTCGTCGCCGAACACGCGGATGTCGAGTTGAAAAGTCTGATCCTGCGGCAACGCGCCCGCTCCTGAAAACGTGCCGATCGCACCGCCCTTGAAACCCACCGAGAAGGCGTTGTAAAGTTCAACCTGCGCGGTTGGAGCGGTGTTGTAAGCGAACACTGTATCAGCCTTTAGGCCCGTCAGCCAGTACGCCATACCCGCTGAGTGCGTCATCTGCGCCAACGCGTATCCACCGCCGGCAACCACCGGATCCGCCCACGTCTCGGCACCGGGCTCAAACATGTTGTCGCCCGCACCACCACCTGTCGCCAAGAACTGTTTGCCCTCAAGCAGACTCCGAACCGGCGAAGCCATGTGGCACATCACGAACTCGATGTTTCCCACCGGATTCTGTTCCATGATCTCCTTGGCTTTTTGAATGTAAGGCGCGTAATGCCAACCGTGCGGAATCAGCAGTTGCACTCCCTGTCGGTCAGCCTCCTCCACCATCGCCCTCGCATGTGCCGCGGTCGTCGCCAACGGCTTTTCGCACATCACATGCAATCCGCGCTTGAGCGCCGCCATCGTGTGTTCGTAGTGCAATGAGTGAGGAGTCGCGACCACTACACCGTCCAACCCTTCGATCTCCAGTAGCTCCTCGTAACTCTCGGTCGCATGCACAAACCCAAACGTTTCTTTCACGAGTTGGAGTTCATCAGCACCCAACCGACACACCGCGGTCATCTCCACGTCGTCCCGTCCGGCGAAAACAGGCATGTGGTTGGCGGTCGCCCACCATCCGGCGCCGATGAATCCGATCTGTACCGTTCCGTCAGGTTTCATCACATTGACCCTTTCGACGATATCTATCGCGAGTTAAATCACGTCAACAATCAATTGTTGCAAAATAGACCTTTGGCGCGCGTAATTGTAAGTGAATTTACGCCAAATACCGTTTCACAAACTCACCCTCATCGCTTCAACATGGAACTCTGGCTAGTTAGGCACGGCGACACGATCGTGGGCGAGGATGGACTATACAAACCGCACCACGGGCTAACCGAACTCGGCTTTGAACAAGCACGTTCCGTCGCCCACGCATTAAAGGACGTGGAGTTCGACGAGTGTTACTCCAGCAACCTCCCCCGCGCCATCCAGACCGCCCAAACCTACGCAGATCTCACTTCACGTCGCTTCACTCGCATCGCCGATCTCGATGAAATCGATGTCGGACACATTGAAGAGGCGTCGATCGACTTCAAGAACGACGTTGTCAATCACCGGGTCGAATTGGATTTTTCCCAGTTCGGTGGCGAAGACCCCAATCAATTCTCAAACCGTGTCCAACAAGGTTTTGGCCAACTACTCGAAGACGCCAAATCGAAGAACTGCCAGCGAGTCGTCGGTTTCCTACACGCTGGAACGATCGGCGTCATCCTTGACCACATTGCCGGACGCGAGTTCGATTACCGTAGCCGCCCAAGAATGCCCAACTGTGCCTACACCATCGTCAGCGAGATTTCCGACGGCAAATGGTCGGAATGGAACGGATGGACATCCGTACATTTGCCGGCGATCACTTAGACGCTCTAACAAACCCGATGTTGGCCGACAGACCGCGGGCTTTGTGCGTCATCCTCACTTAAATTCGACCCTCATGCAGTCCCTTGACAGGCGCCCTTACACTTGCAGAATGCAAGACCATATCCTGTAACATCAAGTATCAAAAAGTGCTTCTATGCTTCACGGTCACGTGTTGCACCAAAGACATGAAGTCGTGATACACCGAAGTGAATTAAAGGACTACGCCGTCGTAATAGTTGCTTGGCCTAAGGGGTACCAAAATGCCTGGAAGATTTGATCGAGCTATTCTCGTCGCTATTCCATTAGTACCCATCGTGATCTTAATAGCTCTCGGACTGTTTTTACTGGCCACTAGGTGCAGTGAATCGCATCAGCCTACTCCAGACCTGATGGCCGAGTCCGCGCTGGAATCGCTGTCTGGCGATCGTGTAGGAAGTGTTACTTTCCGGCAAACTGCCACTGGAGTATTGATCATGGCTGAACTAAACGGCCTTAGCCCAGGCGGCCACGCCTTTATCGTCCACGAGGTAGGCGCGTGTACACCTGACTTCAGCGCCGCAGGTGACCACTTCAATCCTGATGATACGGAACACGGACTTGTCCATCCAGCTTGGAGGAGCAGTGCGGCAACCAGAGGGCACGGTGGCGACCTGCCCAACATCTACGCCGCATCTGACGGTTCTGCGCGTGCCGATTTCTTTACGGTTGGATTCACTCTGGATCGTGGGCCACGCCATTCCGTGTTTGACGCTGACGGATCCGCAATCATTGTGTATGAAAAGCCCGATGCATATGGCGAAGAGGAGTCGGACACTGGCGACCGTGTCGCTTGTGGGATAATTCGCCCCGCTTAGCGCATCTCACAACTTGTCGGAATGTACAGGCTGTTTAGCTCCCGGATCGAACTTCTCAAATCGCAACGGTGATCGGTTCGTAGCTACACTCTTCCGCCGCCAGTTCTGCATTCGCGCACTCGCAGCCTCGGCAGTACACCGTTGGAGACGGCGGACTCATCTCGATCGCGATGCTTGGAGTCTTGCAGTGCGGACAGCGCGTCACCATCGTCGCTCCGCAGGTCATGCAGGTGAAATACGTGCTGTATGCGTCCTGCTGAAGCCGCATCATTCCCCGATTGCACTTCATGCACTCGTTCTTTGACAACAACATCCAACCCGCTCCTTAACCAAATACATATGCTGGTAGAGATGATGCCGCGTATCTTAAGGAATCAAACGAACGCGTTTCAATCACCTGAAACGCGTTCAAACCAAATATCTTCCGAATGGCCTGCACACCGCACCCTTCACGTAGCACCGTCATTCCGCCCCTCTCCCTTGATGGGAGAGGGCCAGGGTAAGGGTTAGAGCCCGATTGATGACGACCGGGCGCCGCACTCACACAAATAACCTTTCTCCCCTCCTTCAGGAAGGAGCGAGAGTGAGACCGCGCTACCAAAATCCGGCAGATCGATTAAACGCGCTCGAAATCCTCTACGGCCCAGGAGGTGCCACGACGACATCCTCATAGGCATGACGTGAACCAACCATCCCCGAGTGCTCGAACACATCCAGGGCCGATTCATATAAGTTCCTCGGTATCGCGATATCCCCATCCCAGTTCCCCAGCTTCTGATAGTAAGCAACCGCAGCAGCCGTCGCCTCCAGCGCCATATCCGGGAAGAACGGCTCCTCCGCCTCCGCAACTTCCATTGGATCCGCAGTGTTGACCCACTCGCGAGACGCCCGGTACGCCCTCGTAACCGCCCTCGCCTCGCCACTATCGAGGTAGTCCCACCTCGCAACTAAACTGCTGAACGCCGTCGGCCCCACAATCTCACCGACCGAACTCACGATTTGGGCTATGCCCTCATGCTCCAACTGCTGCGGAAACGCACCTTGCTCGTGGAAATAGTAGCCTTCGCCGTTCCGCCACTGCTCCATCATCTCATCACCACCCGGCGACTCGATACCCTCGATGTCTGAAAGATCGATCCCTACACGATGCAAGCCATACCTCAGCATCGCCTCTGGCTGTCCGCCGTGCACATACAAGAACTTTGCATCCAACAGCTTCTCCCACTGGAAATCCGCATCCGGCTCACGCGCCGCCACGATGAATCCATCGAACGCGTTGATCTGAGCAAAATGCGCCACCAGCGGTTTCTCACCCACGTCCAATGCCCCCCAACTTCCCGAAACCGCCGACTGCCCGATATCCGCTCGGCCCTCGGCAACCTCGATCGCCGAGTTCTGCCCTGCCGTCGCAGGTGTATATGAAGCCGACAAGCCTTCCTTCTCAAGAAAACCGCCCGCAATCATCGAAATCAACGGGCTGTAAAACGCTGAGTGTCGGGAAGCAATCAATCTGATGTCGGGCATATAGCTGAACTCCACATGTTCGTAACCGTCAACGTCTGCCAATTCTACCCCTTCGACTTCAAACCGCACTCACACGCCAAGAGTCGCAACCTGCTTCTAACGCATAATTGATGTTTGACGCAATTGAAACCGCTAACCAGCCGATTTCGTCTAACAATTCAGCACTTTTCTCCACAAATCCCGACCGAAAATTGAACGAGCCTGACCGAAATAGCCAGAGTGTCTCTGGCATCACTCTGGTGACCGGCGGCTCCGGCTTCATCGGCACCCATCTAATCGATACTCTCATTCACCGCGGCGAAAACGTTACTGTTATCGATAACCTATCCACCTCAAACACCCAGTATCTTCATCCCGACGCTACTCTAATCAATAAAGACATCTGCGATCCCGGTATCCCGGACCTCATCAAAAAGCTCAACCCCAAAGCCATCTACCACCTAGCAGCTCAAGCCTCCGTCGCAGTCTCAGCCCGCGAGCCCCTCATCGACGTCAACATCAACGTCAACGGCACACTAAACCTCCTAGAACCCATCCGAGAACTGCCCCATCGCCCTCGATTCATCTACTTCTCGACCGGAGGTGCAATCTACGGAGACCTTGAACCATCTGCCCTCCCCGCACGTGAAGCCATCGAGGCCAAACCCCTCTCAACTTACGGCGCCTCCAAACTTGCAGTCGAAAACTACCTCCGCGTCTACGGTCACCTATATGACCTGAACTACACCATCGTCCGGCCCGCCAACGTCTACGGACCTCGCCAGAACCCCCACGGCGAAGCTGGAGTAATCGCAATCTTCACCCAAGCGATGCTCGAAGGACGGCAAATAACCATCTTCGGCGACGGCAACGACCAGCGGGACTACATCTACGTCTCAGACTTCATCGATGGGGTCCTAACCCTAGCCGACTCTAACCTCCCAGGTCCGTACAACATCGGCACCGGATACGGCATCTCCGTAAACAAGATTCACGATATCCTGTCTGAATTCATCAGCAACGCCAAACCTGCGCAATACGGACCACCGAGACCCGGCGACATCCCCAAAATCTGGCTTGACGTCACCTCCGCCGAAAACGACCTCGGGTGGCAAGCTAACACATCATTCCAAGACGGTATCAGCAAAACCGTCGAATGGTTCAGGCAGATAACACCTTGAACCCCAAACACACTGCCCCAATCGGCATCTTCCTTACCATTACCGCTCTAGCTTTCACTGCGCTCGCATGTCAGGCCGATGAACTCACTCCGACACCAACTCCGACTACCGTCGCCACGACCACTCCAACCAACACTCCGAGCCCCACAGAAGCGCCTCATGAACCGACCACAGCACCAACCAACACTCCGATCCCGCCCACAAGTGCTCCGCCTACCGCGACACCACAGCCCGAGACAGTCGTCAAAACGACCGCGCCTACTGTTGCACCGCCAACCGAAACGCCCACACCAGTACCACCAACTGCAACTGCCGAAGTCGCTACGCCGGCACCCGAGCCGACGGTCCCACCGACTCCTACGACAACTCCGACAGCTGTTCCACCGACGCCAACTCCGACCCCAAAACCGGAACCAATAGTCACCGCAGATCCAACTGCGGTCCCGACAGAACCCGTCAAACCTCTTCCAATCGAGGGACTGCGCGGCGGAACCATCAAAGTCGCAGTTCCGGGCGCGCCGCCGCATCAAGACATCCACAAATCCGTCTCACCCATACTCGCCGGGTGGGGACCAGGCATCGCATACTCGCGCCTTTTCCGATATAGATGGCTGAAACCCAATGAACCTAACAGCGGAGTCGACCAACTTTCTTCGCGCTACGATCCGACCACCTCAACATCAGCGCATGAGATTGTCTGCGACCTGTGCGTGAACTGGCAGTTCGACGGCGAGACCACTCTCAGCATAAAGCTCCGCCCTAACATTAATTGGCAGGAAACTAACCCCGGTCTCGGTCGAGACCTGGCCGCCGCGGATGTCGTCTACAGCATAAATCGCCTGACTGACCCGCAAATGGCGAATTCGCACCTAACCAACACTATCGCTCAAGCCCGAGCCGTCGGCGATAACACGGTGGAAATCGATCTCACGTTGCCAGACGCGGAGATATTCGACAAACTCTCCGATGCCCGAGCCGCGATCGTCGCGCCTGAAACCGTCAATCTCAATGGAGATCTGACACAGGGTCCGACCATAGGCACCGGTCCATGGGTCATGGAATCGTTTGAGCGTAGCGGAATGAGCTTCCGAGCAAACGAGCGATACTACATCCCAGAATTGCCCCTGTTGGACGGTATCAACGTCTCTATCATCGAAGACGAACAGACTCGGATCACGGTGTTGCGAACCGGTCAACTCGATCTCATCCAACCCGATCTGCCCGATCTCCTCGCGGCGACGGAGCGATTCGACGAGTTGCGTTGGACTCGAAGCCACGATCCCGCAACCGGCATCGAAGTCGCTTTCAATACGACCCGTAACTACTTGACCAACAAACTCTTCCGTGAGGCGGTCCTATATGCCTGGAATCCTCAAGGCCTGATCGACGATCTACATAACGGCCAGTCGTTCATCAGCGCAGGATTACCTCTCTACAACCCTGAATGGTTATTGCCCGCACCCGAGGTCGACGCTTTCTTCAACGACCGGACCAAGGTATTATCCCTGTTGGAAGACGCGAACCTTCCCGGAGGTATCTTCGTGAATATCCGAGTGGGCGAGTTCGGCGATGAATACATCGCCACCGCGTTGTCGCTTGCCGAAGCGATGAATCAGTTGGGGGCCATCGCCTCCGTAGAGGCTGTGTCAACCCGCACTTTCGGCGAAGATATTTGGAACGAAGGCGACTACGACGTCTATGTCGGCGCGCCACCACCTCTAACCAGCGCGACCTCCGCGCTGTTTGCGATCCATCACTCCGGCGGACCATGGAACACTACGGGCTACTCCACCGCTGAGCTTGATGCCTTGATCGAACATCAAACCGTCGAGATTGACCCGCTAGCCAGGGGCGAACTAATGCTCGAAATCCAGCGCGAGATATTCAGAGGAGCACACATTTTCCGTCCGGCCGCATCCGTTTCCCACTGGTTGTGGTGGTCGCACTTGCGAAACGTTGCACCAAGCACTTATCGCGCTGACTCGACTTGGCTGAGCCGCCTTTGGCTCGCAGATCGCGTTCGAGGCGGTTGATCTAACCCTCTAGACTTTCAATAGCGTCTTCAAGCGTCGCCCAGGCCAACAAGGCGCATTTGATGCGTACCGGGAAGCGTGACACGTCTCGGAGTGAAATCGCGTCGCCAATCGCTTCTGCTTCATCGGCATCAGGTTCCTGACCTTCCGTAAGCATTCGCCGCATAATCGTCGCCGACTCCACGATTTCCGAACAACGTTTGCCTTCGATCGCTTCCGCCATCATGGACGCTGACGCTTGGGTTATCGCGCATCCAGTGCCATGAACGCAGATCGCCGAAACCCGGTCTTCCTCGACCCGAATTTGAACTGTAACTTCATCACCGCAAAACGGGTTGTCGATATTCGCCTCAGCGTTGTAGTCAGAGAGCGGATCGACGTTACGAGGATTGCGGCAATGATCCTCGACGATGTATCGGTTGACCTCGTCAAGATGTCCAATTCCGCTACGCATCTGGAGATTCGGGC
>JAAXHR010000275.1 GCA_012270805.1 Dehalococcoidia bacterium | reverse complement strand
GGGAGAGCGTGGTTGATCGGCATCTCCCCCGCGATCGGGGGAGACCATGGTTGCCCGGTATCTCTCGCGAGCACATCGTTTCCCCGCGATCGGGGGAGAGCGTGATAGATGCTTCCGCTATTCGTACCTCAAGGCCTCGGCCGGGTAGACCTGCGATGCTTGACGGGCGGGGACGTAGGTGGTGATGAGAGCGGCGATTACGGTGATGGCGACGACCAGGAAGATCGAGGCCCATGGAATGTCGAACGTCAAGCCTTGGTTGCTGCCCGCAAGGTCATCCAGGAACGACCAAGAGATCAAGGCGCCAAGCCCCATACCCAAGCCGGTCCCAATCACCGTGATGAAGATCGATTCCATGATGAACTGAATCCGGATCATGCGTGCACGGTAGCCGATAGCCCGCATGATAGCGATCTGCATCCGCCGTTCGTTGACGGCTCGCAGGGAGAGCACGCCGAGTGCGGCGACTCCGACGACCAGTCCCAGACCCATAAATCCTTGGAACAGCAGGCTGAACTGCTCGTTCTGGGCGACCACGGCGCTAAGCTCCTCTTCCGTACTGACCGCCAACATGCTGTGGTCTAGGAACACCGTCTGCAATGTGGACGCGATGCGCGAAGCGTCAGCACCTTCGGCGACGTTCATGCGGTAGATCGTGAATGGAACCGGCTCATCAGTCAGTTCATCGAAGATCTGATGAGCGGTGTAAATGCCGACGAAGCCAGGAGCCGGACCTTCATCGGTAGGACCTTCGATGCTCTCGGCGAGGTCGTCGATTATGGCGATCACGGTTCGCTTGACGCTGCCGGAAAGGTCGTCCTCGGCGTTGCTTACAATCTCGATCTCTTTTGCTTCGAAGGTGTAGCTGCCGGTTTCGAGCTCGACATCTTCGAGTTTCATCAGCCCTTCAGTAGGGTCTGGCCCGAAAGCTGGGAACTCGATCGCGTGCTCGCTCGATATGACGACTAGTTCAGGATTCTCCGCCAGCGCGTCCCACACTGCGCGAGCACGGGCATCCTCATCCTCGAGATTGACGCCATCAGGAAGGTACGCCGAATCGACCGCGATGATCTTCAACTTGGTCTCGCGGAAATACTCCGGTTCAGTGCCACGCACCTGCAGTTCCAAGAATCGGGCCTCCTCGCCGTCGACTTGGCGGGCGGCGGCAGTGATGTACGACTGCCCGGCGATTAGCTCGAAATCGCTCAACTCCAAGTCCGGCGATGCGTCGATGGCTGCCTCAATGTCCTCAATCGGCAAATCATCGCTGATCTCGGCACGCACGTCGAAGCCGCCCGTGACGTTCTCAGGTGTCTGCAACAACCCGCTGAAGCTCTGGTTCAGTATCGAGAATGACATCAATACGAAAATCACAAGCGCGAACATCGAAACTGTCAGCCCAGTTCGGAATCGGTTGGCCACCGCATAGGCGACCGCTGGCTTCATGATCGGACGCACGGCGGTGAAACGTCCGAGCGTTGCTTGGAGACCGCGGACGATAACGTCGGAGTTGTACATGATGATCCAAACGGAGGATGCGACCATGAAGAACCCTGCAAAAATGAACATCTCCACGTTGGCATCCAGGTCTTCAGTTATGAAGTCCGTGTAACGCTGTGGGAGCGCCCACATCACCAAGATGAGTATCCCTGCCACCGTGTAGCAGATCCGTGAAGCTATCGCTTCGCGTACGCCCACCCTGACCATAATCGCGAGCGCGAGCATGGTTACCCCATACACTGTCAGGCTTGCGCCGATGTATGCCTGCC